>NZ_JBFAOO010000183.1:0-14576 GCF_040675265.1 Microbispora sp. NPDC049633 | reverse complement strand
GATGCGGTCGGGGCTGGTCGTGCTCGTCACCCGCCAGACGTCAGGCTCGGGGTCGTAGATCTCCCGCTCGCGCTCGTCCTTCCTCCCCTACGCGCCGGCGGGCGGCGCCGGGACGGGCGGGCAGGACGAGCGCGAGCGGGAGATCTACGACCCCGAGCCTGACGTCTGGCGGGTGACGAGCACGACCAGCCCCGACCGCATCGGCTAGCGCCGGCCCGGGCCCTGGGAAGACGGACGCGCCGCCGTCAGAGGTTCAGCCTGCGGCTGATCCGGTCGAGCTCGCCCAGCACGTCCTCCGCGGTGCGGTCGAAGGCGGACTCCGCCTCTCTGACCTGGTTGAGCACGGCCTCGGGGTCGTCCAGGAATTTCGTCTGGTCGCCGTCCTCTCCGAGGACCTCGGCCATGGCCCGGTTCATCTGCCGGTACAGGTCGTCGGACGCGGCGCGCACCGTCTCCTTGATCCGCTCGGCCAGCTCGCCGGAGCTCAGCCGCATCGCCTTGGGGTGAAGCTCCAGCTCGCTCAGCCCCCGGCCGGTGAACTCCACCTCGACCAGGCCGTCCTCGTCCCGGGCCCGGCCGACGAGCGAGGACAGGGTGTCCTGGAGCCGTTCGACGGCCGCGATCCTGGCGTCGGCACGCTGGCCGAACCGCTCCACGTCGAAGTCGTCGAATGCGCTGCCGGCCATACGAGCCCCCTTTTTGCCGCGATTTCCGGAACATCGGCACGCTAACGCATCAAAGGCGGGCGTACGGGGTTTGCGGGCTCGCCGTTACACGCCAGTGAACAAGCCCCGAATTTCCGCTTTCCACCTGCGGAAACGTCACCCCCGCGCATGGCGGGGGCGCGGAGCCCGGTGATAGGGAAGATCACGTGTCGTACGGCGCATCCTCTTCCATCGGGCCATCCGGGACGTCCGCCCTCCCGGCCTCGACCGTCTCCGCGATGGTGAGCCCCTGCCCGCACACGCCTCCGTGCCCGGCCGGTCCGTGCCTGCCGGACTCGATCCGCGGGCAGCTGCCAGGAGGGCCCGCCCTGGTCCCGGCGCGGGTCCCGGCGCGGGTGCCGGCGCCGGACGGTGGCTCATCCGGTGGCTCGTCCGGTGGCTCGTCCGGTGGCTCGTCCGGCCTGCCCGGCTACGAGGTGGCCGCGGGCTTCATCAGGAAGTTCGCCGGCACGGTGGGCGGCTCCGCCGAGGGCGTCCGGCGGATGAAGGACGCCACCCCCCGGTTCGAGGGCTGGAACCTCGCTCCGCTCGCCGGGGTCCCCATCGTCGGGCTGGCCTTCGTCCACCGGTTCAACACCGTCTCCGACACCTGGTCGGGCGCGGCCGGCATCCTCGGCGACGCCCTGCGCAGGGACGGCGAGACGCTGGTCAGGGCCGCCGACAACTACGTGGCCGCGGAGAAGGCCGGCGCGGCGGCCGCCCGCACCACGCGTCCCTGAGAGGATCCGCATGTCGACCCCACCCGGCGAGCCCGGAGCGTTGTTCGTCCCCGGGCGGTCCGCCCCGGGCCCCCAGAAGCTCTACATCACGGACTCGAGCGGCAACGTCCGGCGAGCCGTACACGTGGCGCCGGCCGACGGGGCCGCCGCCGCCCGCACCGATCCGGGGTTCTTCCGCAATCTGGTCAAAGGGCTGAACCCGCTGCGGCAGCAGACGCGTACGGCGATGGCCATGTCCGGGCTGGGCGGCGCGGCCCTCGCCCTGGACGTGGCGGCCACGCTGAACCTCGGCAATCCCTTCCTCTTCTACGACCGGCGGGAGCTGTGGAAGGAGATGGGGAGCCGGCTGGAGAGCGGCAGGTCCGACATCTGGTTCTCCTACTTCCAGGACGTCAGCCCGAACTGGAAGGGCCACGCGGCCGACCTGCTCGGCCGGCGGGTCCGCTTCAACACCACGGTCCTGTACGAGAAGCTCCACGGGGTCACCGGCGAGATGAGCGGCGCGATGCACAACCAGTTCAAGGAGGTGCTGGAGTACGACCTGTCCGTGTTCGGCCTCTACGCGGCCTCGGCGCCGATCCTCCGCACGCTGGCGGCGATGAGCGCGCACCCGGCCGGGCGGGTCGCGCTGATATCGCAGGTGGGCGTGTTCGCCAGTGCGCTGGGCAACCTCGTCAAGCAGTTCGCCGACATCTACATGGCCTGCGAGGGCGACCTCAACAAGGTGGAGCAGAAGCTCAACGACGTACGGGCCGCCTTCTTCGAGGAGGGCGACCCGGCGCGGGGCCGCCGCGACCTGACGCTCACCCCCGCCGTGGCGGACCGCGCGCACATCCACGACTACTGGCAGCCCGCGAGTGAGGAGCCCCGGTGAGGAACACGGCCGCGTTCAACGAGGGCAGGGAAGGCGACGTCGCCGGGCTGGTGCGGGAGGTCCAGGGCCGCGTCGGCGCGCTCGCCGACCTGCTCCACGGGCTGAGCGAGCAGGTGGCCGAGGGGACCGACGCCACGGGCGCCGTGGTGGCCCGGGTCTCCGGAGCCGGCCACCTGCTCGGGCTGACCGTCGACCCGCGTGCGATGCGCGATCTCGACCACCTCGCGATGTCCGCCGCGATCCTCGGCGCGATCGCCGCCGCGCGGAGCGAGGTGGGCGAGCGGCTGGGGAAGGCCATGGCGGACTTCACGGCGGGCTCCGGCGAAGAGCCTCCGCCCGGCGACCCGCTCGCCCCGTACGTCCAGGCTCTGCTCCGGGCGGAGTGACCGTGGACGAGATGCGTGAGCTCCGCGCGCGCATGGAACGGCTGTCGGCGGCGGCCGCGTGGATGGACGAGCTCGCGGCCGAATGGAGCACGCGCGAGTACGCCGGGAGTGCCGACGGGTGCCGGATCACCGCGACCGTCGACGCCGTCGGCACGCTGCGTGCCCTCCACATCCACCCGCTCAGCATGCGCGGGCTCGACAGCCGCGCGCTGGCCGAGGCCGTCCTGAAGGCCGTACGGCGGGCCGAGGCGGCCGCGGAGGCCGCGAAGGAGGAGGTGCTGCGCGGCGGGCTCGACGCCGCGGGCCTGCCCCACGTGGCCGGCCTCCTCGGCGAGGCCCGCCGCGCCTTCGACGAGCGGGCGTCGCCCGAAAGCGTTCACCGGCCCTGACCGAGGCCACCCCCCTGATGCTCAATTCCTTGAATAGTCATATTCTTGACTATGGGAGAGCGAAGGGAGCGGTTCCATGGCCCTGCGGCACGCCGTCCTCGCGGCGCTGCTCGACGGTGAGCTCAGCGGCTACCAGCTGGCCAAGGCGTTCGACGTCGGTGTGGCGAACTTCTGGCACGCCCTGCCCCAGCAGCTGTACGCCGAGCTGGCCAAGCTGGAGCGGGAAGGGCTGGTCGCGGGGCGGCGAGTGGTCCAGGAGACCCGGCCCGCCAAGCGCCTCTTCCATGTCACCGACGCCGGGCTCACCGAGCTGGAGCGATTCGCGGCCGCCGCGTCGAAGCCGTCGTTCATCCGCGACGACCTGCTCGTCAAGGTGCAGGCGGCCGACCACGTCGACGCCGGGCCGCTGATCCGGCAGGTCGAGGAGAGGGCCGCCGCGGCCGAGGCCAAGATCGATCTGTTCCGGCGGATCCTGCGGAAGATGCGCGGCGACCTGGGCGAAGAGGAGTTCCTCCGCGCGGGCCGGCGCGTGGGGCCGTACCTGACCTGCCTGCGCGGTCTGGCCTTCGAGGAGGGCAACCGCGACTGGTGCCTGCGGACCGCGGCGATCCTGCGGGAAAGGAGCACGGCCATGCCGGGCGGAAGGACGGCGGCCGCGCCAGACCAAGGAACCCCGGCCGCGCCAGACCAAGGGACCCCGGCCGCGCCGGGCGGAGCGGCGGCGGCCACGCCTGGCACAGGGACCGTGTCCAGGCCACGAGAGGGGACCGCACCGGTTCCCGGCAATCCGGAGGTGACCCATGCCGAACGGTGAGCGCCTGCGTTACGTCGCCATCGGCGACAGCCAGACCGAAGGGCTCGGCGACGGCGACCCCGCCCACCCGCGCGGCTGGGCCGACCGGCTCGCCGAGCGGCTCACGACGGTGGACCCGGACGTCACGTACGCCAACCTCGCGGTGCGCGGGCGGCTCGCCGGGGAGGTGCGGGCCGGGCAGCTCGCGCCGGCCCTGGCCCTGCGCCCCCATCTGGTCACCGTCGTCGCGGGCGTCAACGACCTGATCCGGCCGCGCTTCGACGCCGCCGAGGTGGCCGGGCACCTGGAGGCGATGTTCGCCGGTCTCACGGCCGCCGGCGCCCGCGTCGCGACCCTCACGTTCCCGGACGTCGGGAAGATCGCGCCGATCGCCCGGCCGCTCCGGTCGCGGGTGTTCGACCTCAACGACCGGATCCGGGCGGCGGCGGCCCGCCACGGGGTGGTGGTCGCCGAGACGGCGCCGCACGCCGTCTGCACCGATCCCCGGCTGTGGAGCGCCGACCGGCTCCACGCGAGTCCGCTCGGCCACGAGCGCATCGCCGCGGCCGTGGCCCACGCCCTCGGCCTGCCCGGCAGCGACGACGGCTGGACGCTGCCCCTGCATCCCCCGGTGGATCCGGCCGGATGGCGGGCCGTGGGCGCCGAGTTGCGCTGGGCGGGCACGTTCCTCGGCCCGTGGCTGGTGCGGCGCCTCCTCGGCAGGTCGTCCGGCGACGGCCGTGCCGCCAAACGCCCCGCGCTGCTGCCCGTACTGCCCACGGCGTGACCGCAGGACGCCCGTGCTGAGGGTCAGCCCGACAGGCCGCGCACCCAGGCGTACAGGTCGAGCACGCCCAGCGTGAGCGGGACCAGCGCGACGACCAGCAGCGCGTCGAGGATGTCGGCCGCCCGTCCCCAGAACGGCGACGGCCTGCCCGTGGGCAGCCAGAGGCCGAGGCCGAGCACGAGCAGGGCCGTCCACAGCACCCCGATCGTCACGGCCACCTCGGCGACCGCGTCGGCGCCCGTGCCCAGCGCGAACGCCAGCGCGACCGCCCCGGCCACGGCCGCGAGGACCATCCACAGCCGCTGGGCGACCCCCGCGAAGACCCGCGCCCGCATCGCGAGCGCCAGCGCCAGCGTCGCCGCCGTCGCGCGGGCGACCCAGCCGCCCTGCTGGACGAGCAGCAGCTCGGCCGCGCCGCCGGCGAGCGCGATCGCGATGACCATGCCGGTGGCGTACCGGTGGGCCTGCGCGGTCCGCTGGAGCACCAGGGGGCCGTCGATCCGCTGGTTGTCGCCGCGCAGTTCCTCAGCGCTGGTGGGCAGCGGCGGCAGCGGCACCCGGGCCATCCGGAACGACAGCGTGGGGATCAGCGGGCTCAACGCCAGCAGGACCGTCGCGACCACGGCCGCCGCCCCGGCGCCCGGTCCTCCGAACACCATCACGCACGCGGCGCCCGCGGCCCCGGCGACGGACGCGACCGCGACGCCGAGGAAACCCGCCACGCCGTCGGCGATCAGCACGCCGCCGACGGTCGCCACCAGCGCGGTGTACGCCAGCGCGGCCAGCAGGTTCGGCGCGCCGAGCACCAGTACGGCCCCCGAGGCGCCGGGTGTGAAGAGCCCGGCGAGGAAGCCGTGCGGGAGGGCCGCGTAGCCGATGAGGGCGCCGGCGGTGGGCTGGCCGACGGCCCTGGACACCACGGTCCCGGCGGCGAGCAGCAGCACCGCGACGGCGCCGGCCACTCCGGCGGTCAGCCTCGGCGGAGCCGCCGCGAGCGCGAGGACGACGGCGCCGAGCGCGAGCAGCCCGGCCGCCACGCCCATGCCGAGCAGCCGCGTGTGCCGCGGCTCCCACCTGCCGCCGCCCTCCTTGGTGCCGGTGGCGACCACGTCGGCCACGTCGTCGTACACGGCGGGCGGCAGCACCGCGTCGCGCGGGCGCAGGTACAGGATCTCCCCGTCCAGGACGCCCAGCGCGCCCAGGCTCTGGGCAAGGTCGAGCGGCGGGCCGCCGAGACGCTGCAGCACCCAGCCGGGGGCCGCGGCCGCGTCGCCGCCCACCTCGCCGACCGCCCGCAGCAGCCCGGGCAGGACGTGGGGCAGCGGGATGTCGGCCGGCAGCGCGAGGTCCGCCTTCCTGCGTGGAGCGACCACGGTGACGTGGCACAGGGGCGGCAGCGGCGCGGCCGCCTGCGGCAGCGCGCCCTGCTGAGCATGCCCCTGCTGGACATGACCCTGTTGGATCTGGCCGTGCTGAACCTGAATGGGGGCCGGCGATGACACGGCGGGAATCCTCTCCCGAAGATCTCTCTGACAGCCCGAAAATATCGGCAAACCTGGTAGAAAAGTCAGTCAGATGAGCATTGTCGTCGTCTCGCGCCCCGAGCGCCGCCCGGGCCCCAAACCGCCCCGCGGTGAGATTCTCCTGGAATCCCCACCGGAGATTCCCGAGGTCCAGCCGCAGGGCCTGATGTCCGTGCTCACGTACGTGCCGATGCTGGCCGGCGGCGCCGCGATGGCGCTGATGTTCACGGCGGGCGGCACCGGCAATCCGCTGATGTACGTGGCCAGCGGGCTGTTCGCCGTCTCGATGGTCGGCATGAGCATGGGCCAGCTCGGACGCAACGCCGGTGAGCGCAGGAACCGCCTCAACGGGCTGCGCCGCGACTACTTCCGCTACCTGTCGCAGATCCGCAGGAAGGTCCGCAGGGCGGCCGTGCAGCAGCGGGAGGCGCTGGAGTGGAGCGGGCCGCCGCCCGAGTCGCTGTGGTGGATCGCGATGGGGCCGCGCCTGTGGGAGCGCAGACCGCGCGACGACGACTTCGCGACCGTACGGCTCGGCACCGGCGTGCAGAAGCTGGCCATCCAGCTCGTCCCGCCGGACACCAAGCCGGTGGAGGACCTGGACGCGCTGTCGGCGGGCGCGCTGCGCCGGTTCGTCCGGGCGCACGCCACGGTGTCGGGGCTGCCCGTGGCGGTCGCCCTGCACTCCTTCGCGCGCATCCACCTCACCGGCGACTCCGCGGCGATGCGCGAGCTGATGCGGGCGGTGATCGCGCAGCTCGTCGTCTTCCACTCCCCCGACGACATGCGGATCATGATCTGCGCGAGCAAGGAGTGGATGCCCCACTGGGAGTGGGTCAAGTGGCTGCCGCACGCCCTGCACCCCGAGCAGACCGACGCGGCGGGCCAGGTCAGGCTCATGGCGGAGAACCTCGCCCACCTCGACACGCTGGTCGGAGAGGAGCTCAGGGAACGGGCCCGGTTCCGTCCCGGCGCCTCCGCCGACGCCCTGCCGTACCACGTGGTGATCGTGGACGGCGGGCACGTGCCGCACGACAGCCAGCTCGGCTCGGACGCCATCCAGGGCGTGACGGTGATCGACCTGTCCGGTTCGACCGGGCCGGTGCCCGAGGCGGTCACGCTCCGGCTGGACGTGCAGCCCGACGGCTTCCACATGGTCAAGATCGACCACGCGGGGCGGCGGTCGGGCAACCGGCTCGGCGACCCCGACCGCCTCGGCTATCCCCAGGCGGAGGGGCTGGCCCGGCAGCTCGCGCCGCTGCGCGCCTCCGCCGGGGCCCAGGGCGAGGCGCAGGACGTGCTCGGCGTCAACACCTCGCTCACCGACCTGCTCGGCGTGGGCGACCCCGTCCACCTCGACCCCGCGGTGATCTGGCAGCCCCGCGCGGGCCGCAACCGGCTGCGGGTGCCGATCGGCCTGGGCGCGGACGGGCGGGTCGTCGAGCTCGACATCAAGGAGTCCGCGCAGGGCGGCATGGGGCCGCACGGCCTGGTGATCGGCGCGACCGGCTCCGGCAAGAGCGAGCTGCTGCGCACCCTGGTGCTCGGCCTGGCCATCACGCACTCCTCCGAGATCCTCAACTTCGTGCTGGTGGACTTCAAGGGCGGCGCCACGTTCCTCGGCCTGGACTCCCTGTCCCACGTGTCGGCGGTCATCACGAACCTGGAGGACGAGCTGCCGCTCGTCGACCGCATGCACGACGCGCTGCACGGCGAGATGGTGCGCCGCCAGGAGCTGCTGCGCGCCGCGGGCAACTACGCCTCGCTGCGCGACTACGAGCGGGCCAGGGAGCAGGGCGCGGACCTCAAGCCGATGCCGACCCTGTTCGTCGTGATCGACGAGTTCAGCGAGCTGCTCACCGCCAAGCCGGAGTTCATCGACCTGTTCGTGATGATCGGACGGCTCGGCCGCTCCCTCGGCGTGCACCTCCTGCTGGCCTCCCAGCGCCTGGAGGAGGGCCGGCTGCGCGGCCTCGACACCCACCTGTCGTACCGGATCGGCCTGCGCACGTTCTCGGCCATGGAGAGCCGGGTCGTGCTCGGCGTCGCCGACGCCTACGAGCTGCCGCCCGCGCCGGGCAACGGCTACCTGAAGTACGACACCTCGGGGATGACCCGGTTCAAGGCCGCCTACGTGTCCGGTCCCCACCACGCCGACCCCGGACGGTCGGCCGCCGGCGAGGCCGGGCGGCCGATGCGCGACGTGGTGGAGTACGGCACCGCCTTCGCTCCCGTGGTGGAGATGGCCGAGCCGTCCAAGGAGCTGGCGCCCGCCGAGGAGCCCGGCGGGCCGCGGCACAGCCTGCTCGACGTCGTGGTCGGCCGGCTCACCGGTCACGGCCCGCCGGCCCACCGGATCTGGCTGCCCCCGCTGGCCGAGCCGCCGACGCTGGCCCACCTGCTGCCGCCGCTGTCCGTCACCCCCGAGCACGGCCTGACCACCGCGGGCTGGGGCGGACGGGGAATGCTCCACGCGGTCGTCGGCATCGTCGACCGGCCGTTCGAGCAGCGCCGCGATCCCTACTGGCTCGACCTGTCGGGGGGCGCGGGCCACGTCGGCGTCGCGGGCGGCACGCAGAGCGGCAAGAGCACGGTGCTGCGGACCCTGATCACGAGCATGGCCCTGATGCACACCCCTCGCGAGGTGCAGTTCTACTGTCTCGACTTCGGCGGCGGCTCCCTGGCCTCGCTGGAGGCGTTGCCGCACGTGGGCGGCGTCGCGAGCCGTCTCGACGCCGACCGCGTCCGCCGTACGGTCGCCGAGATCTCCACGATCCTGGAGCGGCGTGAGGCGGACTTCGCCGAGCACGGCATCGAGTCGGTCGCGGCCTACCGCCGGATGCGGGCCGAGTCCGGCCGCGACGGCGACGGCTGGGGCGACGTGTTCCTGGTCGTGGACGGCTGGCTGACGCTCAGGCAGGAGTTCGAGTCGCTCGAACCGGTCGTCACCGACATCGCCGCCCGCGGCCTCGGGTACGGCATCCACGTGGTCGCGGCCACCAACAAGTGGTCGGAGTTCCGGGCGAGCATCCGCGACCTGTTCGGCACCAGGGTCGAGCTCAAACTCGGCGACGCCTACGAGTCCGAGGTCAACAGGAAGGCGTCGCTGGCGGTTCCCGAGGGGGTGCCGGGACGCGGCCTCACCAAGGAGGGGCTGCACTTCCTGTCCGCGCTGCCGCGGATCGACGGCGTGCAGAGCTCCGAGGACCTCGCCGCGGGCGTCCGCGGGCTGGTGCACGCCGTCAGGGACGCCTGGCAGGGGCCGCCCGCGCCGGCGATCCGGCTGCTGCCGCCGGTGCTGCCCGCCGCCTCGCTGCCGGGCCCCGAGGAGAGCGGACCGAAGATCCCCATCGGCATCGACGAGGCGACGCTCTCACCCGTGCTGCTCGACTTCGACGCCGACCCGCACTTCGTCGTCCTGGGCGACACCGAGAGCGGCAAGTCGAACCTGCTGCGGCTCGTCGCGGAGGGACTGGTGGCCAGGCGGCAGCCGCACGAGGCGATGATGATCGTCGTCGACTACCGCAGGTCGCTGCTCGACTCGGCCGCGACCGCCCACCGCATCGGCTACGCGGCGTCGAGCACCGCCGCGCAGGAACTGGTCAACGACGTGCGCGGGGCCCTGCTCAAGCGGCTGCCGCCGGCCGACCTCACTCCCGAGCAGCTGCGGACGAGGAGCTGGTGGCAGGGTTCGGACGTCTACATCGTCGTGGACGACTACGACCTGGTCGCCACCTCGTCCAACCCGCTGCTGCCCCTGGTGGACCTGTTGCCGCAGGCCCGGGACATCGGGCTCCACCTGGTGTTGTCGCGTCAGATGGGCGGCGCCGGCCGGGCCATGTACGACCCGGTCATCCAGAAGCTGAAGGACATGGCCAGCCCCGCCGTCATCCTGTCCGGCAACAAGGACGAGGGCTACCTGTTCGGCAACGTCCGGGCGCACCCGCTGCCGCCCGGCCGGGGCTACCACGTCGACAGGAGGTTCGGCGCGCGGCTCGCCCAGACCGCGTTCCTGCCTCCGGTGGACAGCGAGTGACAGGCGGAAAGGAGCGGTTCGTGGCCGGTTTCGACATCCACTTCCAGGCGCTCGAGAGCTGCCGTACGGCGGTGAGCAAGGCCTGGGGTCAGTACGAGAGCCTGCACGGCGGTCTACCCGAGACGCCCGGCACCCGGGCGGCCGCCTTCGGGCACGTGGACGGCGCCGCCGCGCTGGCGCAGGCGGTCGACACCGCCTACGCCGCGCTGACTGCGGAGGCCGCCGACGCGAGAACCAAGCTGAAGGGCGTGGAGCGGGCGCTGGAAACGGTTCAGGACAACGTCCGGACCGCCCACAAGGGCACATCCGGGTCGATGCGGGTATGAGCGAGCGAATCAATAAGCACAGTGCGTCTCGCTGCTGGGTCACCTGCGCGCCTCCGGCACGACACCCCGAGCCGCCACGCGAGGGGATGACATGAGTGGCGTGGGGGATCTGCCCGGCGGCGCCGAGCTGGCCGCCATGGCGGAGAAGGTGAACGGCGATCCCGGCGGGATCCGCGACATCGCCAAGAAGTGGCGCGGCGCGGCCGGCGACGCGCAGGACTACGCGGGCGGCGTGGGCCGGGCCGTACGCACGGTCGATGCCGCCTGGCAGGGCCTGTCCGCCGATGCCTTCGTGGGATACATGGGCAGGTACGGCAAGGCGGCGGACGGCCTCCACGACGCTCTGGTCGCGTGCGCGGGCGCGTTGGAGAAGGTCGCCACCGCGCTGGAGAGCGCCAAGTCGAAGATCGACGGCATCTGCTCCGGCGTCGTCGCCGACGCGGCGGCCTACCGTGCCCGGAACAAGGACGTCACGGACGAGGAGCTGAACAAGGGACTGCGGGCCATCGTCGCCCGAGGCGTCGAGGACGCCCGGCCGCACCTGGAGCAGGTGACCACGGCCGTCGGCGACGCCGCGAAGACGCTGGGCGCCCG
Organism: Microbispora sp. NPDC049633; assembly: GCF_040675265.1. NCBI lineage: Bacteria > Bacillati > Actinomycetota > Actinomycetes > Streptosporangiales > Streptosporangiaceae > Microbispora > Microbispora sp. NPDC049633. The sequence continues at coordinate 3,424 of NZ_JBFAOO010000183.1, read as the reverse complement.
CCTGGGCGCCGACTACCGCGACGGCGCGCCCACCTTCGCCAAAATCCCGGATCCGGGCAAACAGGACTTCGTTCCCCGCCAGGGACACACCGTCGACTGGCGCCGCGACCCGGGCTACACGGGCCATACGGGAGCTCCCGGCGACAAGGCGCATCCGACGTACGCGTCGTACGGCCAGACGGGCCTGAGCGGCGGTGCGGGGGGCGCGGGTGGCGGCGGCTACGGCCCCAGCGGCCCGCCTCCGCCCGGCGGCGGACCCGCGCCCACGGGCCAGGTCAAGGAGTGGATCGACCAGGCCGTCGCGATCCTCAGGGCCCAGGGCTACCCGGTCGAGAAGATGAACCGGGACGACATCTGGATGATCATCAGGCACGAGTCGGGCGGCAATCCGCACGCGATCAACAACTGGGACTCGAACGCCGCCGCGGGAACGCCGTCGAAGGGGCTGATGCAGACCATCGACCCGACGTTCAACCGCTGGTCCCTGCCGGGACACAAGGACATCTGGAATCCCGTCGACAACATCGTGGCGGGCGTCCGGTACGCCATCGAGCGCTACGGCTCGGTCTCGGCCGTGCCCGGCGTGGTCGGCATGAAGACCGGCACCGGCTACCGGGGATACTGAGCACCCGCCGTCGCCCGCCACGCGGGCGGTGCCGGGCGCGAGGCCGGGCGCGGCACGCGGCACGCGGCACGGCACGCGGCACGGCACGCGGAAGGGCGGGGCGAGGGGCCACCTGAGGGCCTGCCGTGGCAGATCGTGGCAGATCGTGGGCCACCCGAGGGCCCGTCATAGCCGGTCGCGCCCCGGTCGTGGCCAACGCGGAAGGCCGGGCGGTTGCCCGCCCGGCCTTCCTCATCAGCGGCTATCCGGACGCGGATTTCCCGGTCCGCCTCCCGGCTTCGTCAGCCGCAGTTGCCCCAGTCGGCGCTCGCGCCGGCCCCGCCGACGCGGCCGAGGTACCTGACGCACTTGCCCTTGGCCTGCAGCTTCACCGGGCCGGCGTAGTACTCGTAGCTGCCGCGGTCGGTCTTGCTCACGCCGCCCTGGACCTCCAGGGTCGCGGAGACGGGCGTCGCCTTGCCGACGTCGGCCGTCTTGATCGTGACGACGCAGTTCTCCCCCGTGCCCGCGTTGTAGAGCTGGTAGATGGCGCCACCCGCCAGAGTGCTGCTGCGCTGCACGGAGAAGCCCGCCCCGCAGACCTGCTCAGGGGAGTAGGGGTTCCTGACCGGACCGGCGGTGCTGGACGGCTTCGGCGCCTGGGTCGTCGGCTTCACCGTCAGCGTCGGTCTCGCCGTGACCGTCGGCTTCGCCGTGACCGTCGGCTTCGGCGGGGTCGTCGTCCTCGTGACCGTCGGCCGCGCCGTCGGCCGCACGGTCGGGCGTGAGGTCGCGGTCGGGCGCGGCGCCGTGGCGGTCGGGCGCGGCGTCGCCGGTTGCGTCGCCGTCCGCGTCGGTGCGACCGTCGCGGTGGGCGACGGCGCGGCCGGGCTCGGCGACGGCTCGGCGGTGGTCGGCGACGGCGTCGCGTTCGGGCTCGGCCGGGCGGGCCATCTCGGCTCGTCCGGGCTCGGCACCGGCTCCTGCGTCTCGGTGGCCGCCGGGCTCGGCGACTGCGTGGGCGGGGGCTCCGGAGTCGGCTCGGTCGGCACCGGGCTGGGCGTCGCGATGACCGTGGCGGTGGTCGTGACCCGGACCGTCGGCTGCGTCTGACCGGTCGGCTGCGGCGGCGGCGGGACCACCGGCTGGGTCGGCACCGGCACGATCGGGCCCGGCGTCGGGACCGTGGTGAGCTCCGGCGTCACCGGGCCGTCGGTCGGCCAGTCGCTCGGCAACACCAGCGGCTGCACCGGGGAGTCCGGGTCGTCGGACGACAGCGCCCACGGCACTGTCACCTGCGGCGCCGCCGTCGGGTTCTGCCCGCCGCCTCCGGCTCCGCCGCCCCCGGCCCCACCACCCGCAGCCCCGCCACCGGCGTCCGTGAGGTCCGCGGCCACCTTGCCGTCGGAGCCGTGCTGCCCCGCGGCGCGCTCCGCGGCCGCCGGCGACAGCTGGACCTCGGCATACCGGCCCGCGCCCCACAGACCCACTCCGGAGAGCAGGACCACGGCGCCGACCGCCGCGGCCAGGCCGACGGGGAAAGGCCTGCGCCTGGCCGGCTCGACCTGGCCCTGGGCGGTCGGCGGCCCCCACGTCTGCTGCGGGGGCTGCTCCTGCGGCATGGCGGGCGGCTGCCAGGAAGCGGCCGGCGCCTGCTGGGGCTGCTGGGGCACGGTCGGCGGTCCCCACGTCTGTTGCGGGACCGGCGGAACGGGGATCCCCCCGAGCGGCGGCTGCGCGGGCTGGGGAGGCTGCGGCGCCTGCGGGGGCAGCACCACTCCCGAGGCCGGGGCCGCCGCCGGTTGCGCACCCGCGTCGCCGCCGAGCAGCCGCAGCATCGCGGCGTAGGCGGTGGGGCGCTGTCCCGGCTCCTTGGCCAGCGCGGGCAGCACGACCTGACGAAGCCGCTCGTCCAGGCCGCCGAGGTCGGGCGGCGCGTTCAGCACCGCCTGCGGATCCTGCGGGAACGGCGGCCGCCCCGTCGCGGCGAAGACGACCGTGGCGGCCCACGCGAACATGTCCGCGTACGCGTCGTACGGCCCGCCCCTGATCTGCTCGGGAGCGTGGTAGGCCGGCTCGCCCACCGGCGGCCCGACGGCGACGTCGGTCAGCTTGACCCCGTCGTCGGCGACGATGACGTTGTGCGGGGTGAGCGCGCCGTGCGCGAGATCGGCGAGGTGCACCGCGGTCAGCGCGGTGAGCAGGCCCACCGCGACCCGTTCGAGCGCCTCGCCGGAGAGCGGGCCCCCGGCCGCGACGGCGGCGGCCAGACTGCGCCCCTCGACGTGTTCCCTGACGACGTAGGGCCGATCGCCGAGCAGGCCCGCCGCGATCGTGCGGGCCACGTATGAGCTGGACACACGTGTGGCCACAGTGAGCCGGTCGAGGACGGCCTGCCCCGAACCCGGCTCGGCGGCCAACAGCTTGATCACCCGCACAGGGGCGTCGTCGCCGGACTCCTTGCCGACATAGACGTCGCCGCGGGGCCCCTCGTCCAGCCGTCCCAGGATGGCGTACTCGCCTATCTGTTCGGGATCACCCGGCCGTAAAGGGTGCATCTCAGTCCTTTCTGAAAAAGCGACCTGATCAGGATCATTCAACCAAGAGCACCCGACACAAAGCAGCAGTTTTCGCCAGCCCAAAACATTGAAGCGTCAATTACCCAATGCCGGCGTGTCAACTCTCTCGGCCGGGACGCCACCCCCTGCGCCGGCCCATCGGCACGAACACCCGCACGGCCACGATCAGGCCCGCGGCGCACAGCGCCGCCACCGCGATCGTGAGCGCCAGGTCGATCGCCCCCTTGTCGACCAGAACGGA
>NZ_JBFAOO010000182.1:0-14694 GCF_040675265.1 Microbispora sp. NPDC049633 | reverse complement strand
CTCCCCCGCGCGGGCCGGCCGCGCCCTTTCCGCCACCCGCCGCCTGGCGCCCGCCCCGCCGCAGGTCCGGTGCGGGGGCGGTCGTCGGCGCGCTGATAGGCGTGCTCGCGGTCGTCTTCGTGCTCGTCGTGGTCGTGGGCGCGCTGGCGAACCTGTCGGACCGCGAGGAGACGGTCTCGCCCGTCGCGCTTCCGACCCTCACCTTCTCGCCGTTCCCGTCGCACCGGGACACCGCGGACACGGAACCGACCCGCAAGCCCACGACGCGGCCCTCGACGCAGCCGACTGCGCGGCCGACCCCCGTGCTCAACCGCACGACGAAGAACAACAGCCTCTACCGGGCCGGGTCGCCGGCGAAGACCAACTGCCGGGCCGGGAACGCCAGCATCTACAACCACGCCCAGTTCAAGGCGCTGATCCTCAAAACCGGCGCGTGCATGGGCAAGGCGTGGGCGCCGGCGCTGCAGCGGGCCGGGATCGCGTGGAGCCCGCCGAAGTACATGATCGCGGCCCGCAAGGGCAGGGGCGCCTGCGGCGACTACCCCTCCCCCGGCAGCAACGTCCCGTACTACTGCCCGAGCAACAGCACGATCTACGCGTCCACCTCGGCGATGGCGAGGGAGTACGGCCCGCTCGGATCGTGGAACGGGATCATCATCAGCATGATGGCCCATGAGTACGGCCACCACATCCAGAGCATCTCGGGCATCTCCGACTCCTGGTGGCGGCAGACGCTCGACTCCACCTCGCGCAGCGGCCGGCTGGCCCTGAGCCGACGGCACGAACTGCAGGCGACGTGTTTCGGCGGCATGTTCATGCGATCGGTCGCCGCGTCGTATCCGATCGACACCACCCGGCGCAACACGCTTCTATGGGCGTACAGCCACCTGGGCGACCCGCCGGGAGGGCCGCGCGACCACGGGAACACGCGCAGCAACGCCGCGTGGTTCCGCCAGGGGTACACCCGCCCGATGACCTACCAGTGCAACACCTGGGTCGTCGGGTCCGCGTCCGTGTCGTGATCATCGGCGCGGTGATCTACGTCTACCTTGTCCGGGTATGGGGGTTAGAATCCCTGCCACGGCTTCGGAGGAGAGAGCGGTGAACCATGCGAGGCGGGGGTCCCGCTGACGACACCGGGGGTCCCCGGAAAGGTCGGCGCCCAAGTCAGCCGGGCGGAAACACAGGTCAGCCCGGCGGAGACCCAGGTCAGCCCAGCGGTAACACGGGTCAGCCCGGCGGAGACGCAGACAAGCCCGGCGGAGACACAGGTCAACCCCGCGTGAATCCGAGTCAGCCGGGTGGAAACCCAGGTCAGCCCAGTGGAACAGGTCAGCCCAGTGGAGACGCGGCCGGGCACGGCGGAGACGCGGCTCAGCGCGGCCCGAACACGGGTCAGCCCAGTGGAGCAGCGGGTCGGACCGGCGGGAACGCGGGTCAGCCCGGCGCGGAGGCGAGCCGGCCCGGTGACGGCACGGATCAGCGTGGCGGGACCGGGAGCGACGGGGAGCCCACGGGCTCGGCGCGCGCGGCCGCCGCGCGCGGCGGGGCGCCGCGTTTCACTCCCCCGCTGACCACCGCCTCCCTGATCGGCTGGACGGCGCTGTCGGCCGTCCTCCCCGGGGCGGCCCACCTTCGGGCGGGCAACCGCCGTACCGGGATCGCTCTGCTGGCGACGTTCGGCGTCGTACTGGTCGCCCTGGTGGTCCTGGCCCTGCACCTGAAGGACAACGCGGGAGTCGCGCTGCGCGGCAGCACGCTGACCGCCGTCATGGTCGGCGCGGCCGTGTGCGCGCTCGCGTGGTTCACGCTCGTGCTGCTGTCCTTCGTCGCCCTGCGCCCGCAGCGCCTGCCCCAGACCGGGCAGGTGGTGTCCGGCATCGTCGCGGGCGTGCTGTGCGTGGCCGTGATGGCGCCGTTCGCCTTCACCGCGAACACGATCAGGACGGCCAACCAGTTACTCGACGACGTCCTGGCTCCGGTGAACGACGGCTCGACTCCCGCCCCCGTACGCGCCGAGGACCCGTGGAACGGCCGCAAGCGGGTGAACTTCCTGCTCGTCGGCGGCGACGCCGCGGGCAACCGGGTCGGGGTGCGGACCGACTCGATGACCGTGGCCAGCGTGAACGTCGCCACCGGCAACACGGTCCTGTTCAGCCTGCCGCGCAACCTCCAGTACGTCCGCTTCCCCCCGAGCAGCCCCCTGCGCAAGGTGTTCCCCAACGGCTTCAACGACGAGGGCCAGGGCCTGCTCAACTCCGTGTGGTACTACGCCGACAACAACCCCCAGGTCATGGGGGGCAAGAACCGGGGCGCGCAGGCGCTGAAGGACGCCATCGGCTACACCCTGGGCCTGCACATCGACTACTACGCGATGGTCGACATGTACGGCTTCGCGGCCCTGATCGACGCGGTCGGCGGGCTCAAGATCCGGGTCGAGCAGGACGTCAAGTGGGGTGGCAAGTTCGGCACCGCCGGCACCATCAAGGCCGGTTACCGCACGCTGAACGGCGAGGAGGTGCTCTGGTACGGCCGCTCCCGGGTCGACAGCGACGACTTCTCCCGCATGTCCCGGCAGCGCTGCGTCATCGGCGCGCTCGCCCAGCAGGTGACCCCGGCCACGGTGCTCGCGAACTTCAACAGGATCGCCACCGCGGCCCGGCACATGTTCCGCACCGACATCCCCCGCGACCTGCTCGAGCATCTCGTCCCCCTCGGCATGAAGGTCAGGAACGCCAAGATCACCAGCCTCCAGTTCGTGCCGCCGCTCATCTACACCGGCAACCCGGACTGGGCCAAGATCAGGAAGCTGACGCTCGAGGCGATCCGCGAGTCGATGACCGACCGGGGCGCCGTCGCGGCCACCGCGTCTCCCATGACCTCCACGGGGTCGGGGGCGTCCGCGTCGCCCTCCGGTTCGACCGCGGGGTCCGTGTCGCCGTCCTCGTCGCCGTCCGCCTCGCCGAGCCCGTCGGCCTCGCGCACGCCGGTCGTCGCCGGGGCGAACCCTCGCGCCACCCCCACTCCCAACGACAAACCGGCCAAGAGCCTGTCGGAGCTGTGCGGCTTCTGAGCCAGACCTGCTTTCGCTCGGGATGGCGTGCCGGTCAAGGGCTCCGCGGGACGGTCGAGGCTGAGCGGACAATGCCGGCCGCGGCTTCTCGACGAAGGAGGCCGCGGCCGGCACGTCCTCGTCGCGCGTAGTTCGTCACGTGGCCGGGGGCCGCAGGCCGAGCCACTGCTCGGCGTCCCAGGCCTGGAACCGCTCGACCTCGGTGAACCCCAGCTTCGCCGCGAGGCGCATCGAGCCGTCGTTGGCGCTCTGGGTGGTGAGCACCACCGGCTCGCCGGGGAAGGCGCCGTCGAACCAGTCGAGTGCCGCCGCGCACGCCTCGGCGGCGTACCCTCGCCCCCAGGCCTTCGGCAGGAACAGGTAACCGAGATCGGCCTTCCCCGCGGCAGCCGGGCGACGGTGCCCGGCCGCTCTCCTGAGCAGGATCTGGCCGATCATCGCGCCGTCGAGCTCGACGACGAAACTCCCGGGCCACCGCTCGGGCACCTCGGGCATCTCACGCTCGAGCTCGTCACGCGAGCGGGGACCGCCCAAGTAGGTGTGCACCTCTGCCGAGGCGAGCAGTTCGATGAACGTCGCGCGGTCCCGCGCCTCGGGCTCACGGAGCACGAGCCGCTCGGTCCGGATCGGCTCGGGCGGCCAGGCCACATGTCCTGGATCTGACATGCGCGCAAGGTAACAACGCTCCAGGACGACGTCCAGTTCGGGCATCAGCGCGTGCTCACCGGCCGAGCTGTGCGCGCGGCCGGGTGAACGATCCCGGCCTTGACGGCGAGGTCACGCTCGACGACCTCCACGCCGATCCCCAGGTCCCACGCCATGGGCGACACCGGACGGTTTTCCGTGAAGGCGTGGACGCGGCCCGCCGCATGCAGCAAGGTTGTCACGTAACGTATCCGTCCAGTCACCATCCGCCGAGTAACGGAGTGGGCTCGTCGTGCGTGTACTCATCCAGTTGCGTCCCTCCCCCGACCTGGTCGCCGCGGTCGCCGACCCGTCGGTTCCGTCGATGGCGTCCGACGTGGCCGGCGGCCTGCCCGGGGTCGTCCTCGACCAGTCGTACGCGCCCGTGGCCGTGCCCCGCCCGATGCCCGCCTCCACCGGCGGGGACCCGCTGTCGCTCAACCAGCCGCTGATCTTCTCCATGGCGCCCCAGGACGCCTCGGTGGTGGTCCGCGGGGAGATCGCCGACGACGAGGTGACCAGCAGGATCGCCCTCCTGCCGGCGACCCGCCGCGACGTCGTCGCGGTGTACGCCGACCCGGCGATCGAGACCACGCTCACCTGCGCGGGCGACCCGGCCGTCGGCGACTGGCACGACGTCGAACGGCTGCTGCGCGTGCCCGACCTCACGTCCGAGGGGCTCGACGGCTCCGGCGTCCCCCTCGCCGTCGTCGACACGGGCATCAACGCGGCGTACGTCAAGGCCGCCCGCGGCCACGACGTGACGGTCGACCACGAGCGGAGCTGGAACCCCGCGAGCGTCTCCGGGACCCCGGGGGACTTCCCGGTCGACCACGGCACGATGTGCGCCTTCGACGCGCTCATCGCCGCGCCCAAGGCGTCGCTCGTGGACGTGCCGGTGCTGCTGTCGCGGCGGCAGGGCGGCTCGACGCTCGACGGCCTGCTGTCCGACGCGATCGCGGCGTACGCCCACCTGCGCGAGGTCCTCGACGCCCAGCCCGCCGAGTCGCGGGCGCTGGTGGTCACCAACAGCTGGGGGTCGTTCTCCCCGCGCTGGGACTTCCCGCCCGGCCACCCCGGCAACTACTCCGACAATCCCGCCCATCCGTTCAACCTGATCGTCGGCAGCCTGGCCGAGGCGGGGGCGGACATCCTGTTCGCCGCGGGCAACTGCGGAACGCAGTGCCGCGACAGCAGGTGCGCCTTCCCCGACCGGCCCATCGTCGGGGCCAACTCCCATCCCCGCGCGCTGTCGATCGGCGGGATCGACACCGCCGGGGCCCGGGTGGGCTACTCCTCGCAGGGCCCCGGGCGGCTGGCCGCGCGCAAGCCGGACGTCTGCGCCTACACGCACTTCGCCGGCTCCGGCGCGCTCGGCGACGGCGAGCCCGACTCCGGCACCTCGGCGGCCTGCCCCGTCGCGGCCGGGCTGGTCGCCGCCGTGCGCTCCCGCTGGCCCGCCACCGTGCTGCCGCCCGCCCAGCTCCGGACCCTGCTGCGCCGGACGGCCGATGATCGCAGTGCCGTAGGGTATGACCACGACTACGGGTACGGCGTGGTGGACGCCGCCGGCATCATCGCCGCGCTGCGCCGCCGCGCCGCGAAGGCGGCCTGAGAGCCACAGCGCCGCGAAGGCGGCCTGGCGGCACCAGCGCCGCGAGAGCGGCCTGAGACGGGCCGCGCCGCCCGGCGTCGAGACGTCCACCAGTGGGAGGCGGGGCCGGTGGCAGAGGTGCTCATCACCGTGCGGCTTCCCGCGCCGGCGACGCTGGAGGCCGCGATGCGGCGGCTCGACCTCGCCGAGGACGAGGTCGACACCGCGTACGGCCTGGTGCCGGTCGACCCGGACAGGGACCTGTACGTCCTGCGGGTGACCGAGGACGCCGGACGGCGCGTCGGCGGCCCGGACGCCGGCGGGGCGGACGGCGGGCCATACTCCGACCCGCCCATCGAGCCGTACGGGCCGCCGCGATGAGCGCTCCCGTCTGGGTGGTGTCCGGCCCGCCGGGCGCGGGCAAGTCGACCGTCTGCGATCTGCTGCTGGCCCGTCTCGACCCCGTGCCCGCCCTGCTCGACAAGGACACGATGTACGGCGGCTTCGCCGAGGCCACCCTCGCCGCGCACGGCAGGCCGCCGGGCGAACGCGAGGGGCCGTGGTACGACGAGCACGTCAAGCGGCACGAGTACGCCGGCATGACGGCGACGGCCAGGGAGATCCGCTCCCACGGCTGCCCGGTGATGCTCGGCGGGCCGTTCACCTCCCAGGTGCACGACGCGACGCTCTGGCGGGCGTGGGTGGAGGCGCTCGGCGGCCCCGAGGTGCGCCTGGTCTGGATCCGCTCCGACGGCCCAACGCTGCGTGAGCGGCTGCTGCGCCGGGGCCTCGCCAGGGACGGGCAGAAGCTGGACAGGTTCGCCGAATACCTGCGTGCCATCCGCGTGGACGAGCCGCCCGCCGTGCCGTACGACGAGATCGACAACCGCCTCGGCGCCCCGCCGCTCGCCGAGCAGCTCGACCGGCTGCTGACGAGGACCTAGGCGGTCCCCGTCCGGTGGGCGTGGAACGCCTGGATCACCAGCGCGGCGAAACGCCGGGAAGCCGTGACCCGGGCGGCCGTCGAGGTGGCCGGGATGCCCCTGTTGGCCATGAGCATGAGGATCAGGTCGTCCAGGACGAAGTCGGGGCGCAGGTGGCCGGTGTCCTTCGCGCGGCGGGCGAGCTCGGCGAGCGAGTCGAGCGTGTGCCGCCGGCTCGCGGCGACGTCCGTCGCGTCGGGGAAGGCCGCCATGAAGGCGCCGGTGAAGCCTCGGTTGCGGGCGTGCAGCTCACAGATCCTCTCGATGACGAGGCAGAGGCCGCGCCACGGATCCGGGTCGGCACATCCCTCCTCGACGATGGCGTGGCACGCGCGCGTCTCGTCGGCGAAGGCTGCGGCGACCAGCGCCTGCTTGGTCGGGAAACGACGGTAGAGGGTGGCAGGGCCGACTCCGGCCCGCCGCGCGATCTCCCTCATGGAAGCGTTCAGGCCTTCGGCGGCGAACAGCGCGCGGGCCGCGCCGAGGATGCGCTCCCGGTTGTCCAGGGCGTCGGCACGCAGGATGTGAGGCAAACGGTCACCCACCGCTCTCACTTTAGCCAAGCGCACCGCGGCGGCCGTTAGCGTCCGGGCCAGTCCCCCGCCCGACCCCAGAATGCGGAGACGACAGTGAAGGCAGTCGCGATCCAGGCGTTCGGCAGTCCCGAAGGCATGGAAGTCATCGACATCCCCGACCCGGCTCCCGCCGCCGGACAGGTGTTGATCGCCACCGAGGCGATCGGCGTGGGCGGCGTCGACGCCGTGATCCGGCGCGGGGCCCTGGCCGCCCACGGCTTCGCCGAAGGCCATGTCCCCGGCGGCGAGGTGGCGGGCACCGTGACCGCCGTCGGCGACGGCGTCGACATGTCATGGATCGGCCGGCGGGTGTGGGCGTTCACCGGCGTGGGCGGCGGCTACGTCGAACAGGCGACCGCCCCGGCCGGGGAGGTCCTTCCCCTCCCCCCGGGCCTGTCCGCCGTCGACGCGGTGACGCTCGGCAGCTCGGGGGTGGTGGCCCATTTCGCGCTCGCCCATGCGCGTTTCGCTCCTGGGGAGTCGGTGCTGGTGCGCGGCGCGGCCGGCAGCATCGGGATCACCGCGGTCCAGCTCGCGGCTCGTGGCGGCGCCGGCGCGGTGGCGGTCACGACGTCGTCGGCCGAGCGCGGGGATCGCCTTCGCACGCTCGGCGCGACCCACGTGCTGGACCGCTCGGGGAACGGAGACGAGGACGCTCCCGCGGGTTACGACGTCGTCATCGACGTCGTCGCCGGCGCCGGCATGCCCGCTTTCCTCACCAGGCTCAACCCGAACGGCCGCATGGTGGTCGTCGGCGTGGTGGGAGGCCCGCCTCCGGCGGACTTCGGGGCGACGATGATGGCGGCGTTCCGCAAGTCGTCGTCGTTCGCCACCTTCAGCGCCGACACCGTGGCCGGGCCCGCTCGGCGTGCGGTGAGAACCGAGCAGTTCGCCGCCGCGGGCCGGGGCGAGCTGCGGACGGTGGTGCACGAGGTGCTGCCACTGGAGCACGCCGTGCTGGCGCACCGGAAGATGGACGCCGGCGAGGTCTTCGGCAGGATCGTGCTGACGCCGTAGCGCTCGCGGCTCATGTGGGGTCGCCGGTCACACGATCTCGTGCCCGTACGCGGCGGCCGGCGGCTGGAGGTCGGGGACCCCGAACGCCGCGCACATCGCCGCGAACCGTTCGGCCTTGTCCTCGCCGTACCGGCGGACGTGAGCCGCGTAGGCGCCGGCGCTGACGAACCTCGGCGGCTCGGTCTTGCTGTGGAACTTGTCGGCGAACATCACGAGCCGCTCCTCGGCCGACTCCGCGAGGTAGTCGGCGGGAGGCAGCGGCAGGCCCTGCCGCAGCACGTCCGCCCGGCTGATGCCCACCCCCGTGTGATGGGAGCAGAACCGGCACAGGATCTCGGGCAGGCCCTCCGCGCGGAGCAGTTCGTGGCCGAGGACCCCGTGGCGTACGTAGCCCGCGTGGTCGAGCCGTCCGTCGTCGTCGTAGAGCAGGTAGACCCCGATGTCGTGCAGGAGGCTCCCGGCCCTCACCAGCTCGGCGTCGACGTCGAGGCCGGCGCGGTCCGCCAGGTCCAGGGCGATCGCGCAGACGATCTCGCAGTGGGTGTGGACGAGCTCGAACGCCTCCTCCGTGGGCGCGTGTTCCGCGTGCAGCGCCCGGATCTCGGCGTCCGTCGGAAGCCGAGGGCGCGGGGTGCGCGGGGCGTCCATCACGAGCTGGGCACCCGTTCGCCCAGGCTCTCGCGCAGGCCCCTGATCTCCTCGCGCAGGGCCGACAGCTCGGCGAGCGTCGAGCGGTCGTCCCTGGCCTCCTCCTCCATGGCGCTCACCACGACCGCGATGAAGAGGTTCAGCACGACGAACGTGCAGACCAGCACGAACACCACGAAGTAGAGCCACGACGAGGGGTGAGTCTGCATCAACTCGCGGTTGATCTCCGACCAGCCGTCCCCCGTCATCACCTGGAACAGGGTGTACAGCGAGGTGGGCAGGTCGCCGAAGTACTCGGGCGCGGCGGCGCCGTACAGCTTGGTGCCCATGACGGCGGCGACGTACAGGACGAGGCCGAGCAGGACGACGATCGAGGTCATCCCGGGGACGGCGGTGAGCAGCGCGGAGACCACCCGGCGCAGCGACGGCACCACCGAGATCAGCCGCAGCGCCCGCAGGACGCGCAGGGCCCGCAGCACCGACAGGCCGCCCGCGGTGGGGAGGAAGGAGAAGCCGATGATCAGCAGGTCGAAGACGTTCCAGGGGTCACGGAGGAAGCGCCACCGGTAGACGTAGATCTTGGCCAGGATCTCCGCCACGAAGACGTACAGCGCGACGTGGTCGGCGACGTGCAGTTCCGTGCCGTACCTGGCGACCGCCTCGGCGGAGGTCTCGACGCCGAGCGTGGCCGCGTTGAAGAGGATCACCACGGTGATCGCCTGCTGGAACCGCCGCGACTCGATCAGGCGGCGGACACGTTCACGCACGAAGGACTCCTGGGGGGCCATGGAAGATCGTCACAGAGCCTAGTGCCCCCGTCGGACATTTCCCGCTCCGGTCGGCTTGTCGAGCGTCCCGTCGCAACACCTGGACGGGGCCGGTGCTTTCGCTACGCTGGCCCGCGGAGCCATGATCGCTATGGATGAGGGGCTGCATGGCCGGAAGTCCGTTACGTGCCGAAGACCCCGAACGGCTGGGTGACTACCGCCTCGTGGGCCGCCTGGGAGAAGGCGGCCAGGGCGTGGTGTATCTCGGCGAGACGCCGGACGGGGAGAAGGTGGCGGTGAAGGTCGTACGGACGCGGCCGTCCATGGGCATTCCCACGTCCTTCGCCAGGGAGCCGGCCGCGGCACGCCAGGTGGCGGAGTTCTGCACGGCGCGCATCCTCGACGCCAGGCTGGACGCCGGCCCGCCCTACATCGTGAGCGAGTTCGTCGACGGTCCGTCGCTTGCAGCAGGTGATCGAGAGCAACGTGCTGGCCGGCCCCGACGGGCCGCGCGTCATCGACTTCGGCATCGCCCGGCTGGTCGACGCCTCGACCACCACCGGTCCCGCTGCCGGCACCCCGCCGTACATGGCGCCGGAGCACTTCCGCGGCGAACGGATCGGGCCTCCGGCGGACGTGTTCGCCTGGGGCTCCCCATCACGTACGCGGCCACGGGAGCGCCGCCGTTCGGCCGGGACACGCCCGCGGCCGTCGCCTACCGGATCGTGCAGGGCGAACCCGTCCTCGGTGATCTCACGGGCGGGCTGCGCGACCTCGTAACCGGCCCCTACGACTTGCGGGTCACCTATCCGGGAAGCGAGCGGAAACGTGTCGTCGTCATCGCCGACGAGGTCCGTCTTCCGAGCGGCGAGAAGCTGCCGTCGGATCTCGACCCGCAGGGGGATGCCGCCCGCCGGCACGACAGCGCGGCGGCGGGCGCCGCGCTGTTCATCCTCGTCGGCTCCATCGCCACGATCCTGACCCTTGTGGGCGCCAGCCCGAGGGTCTACCGCTCCGGGAAGGACGGCAGGACGTACGCGGGCGGCGTCCAGGTCGCGGACACCGGTTACCCGCTGCGCGAGTTCCTCGCCAGCTGGCTGAGCCCGGCGCGAGGTCTGGGCAGGTCCCGCATCTCCTACACTCTGACGCTCGGTCAGGACGACCTTCCGGTCAGGTTCGTGTTCGCCTGGAAGGCGTCCCTGCCTGGGCGGGGACCGGACTCCTCGTCCTTCACGACGACTTACCGTGAATGGGGCCCGGCCCGGCCGATCGCCGCCCCGGCTTCCTGAGACCGGCTTCCTGAGATCAGCGGGCGGCGGCGTCCACGGCCCGGGCCGACAGGACGTGGTCGAGGACCATGAGGGCGCAGCCGGTGATTCCCGCGCCGGGCCCGAGGCGGCCGCGCTCGATGCGCAGGCTGCGGGTGGCGAGCTGGGTGGAGCGCCGGTAGACGACCTCGCGCACGCCGGACACCAGCGGCTGGAACATCTCGGCGACGTCGCCGCCGAGGACCACGACCGCGGGGTTGAGCAGGTTGACCGCGCCGGAGATGACCTCGCCCAGCCAGCGGCCGGCCTGCCGCACCACGGCCATGGTCTCCGCGTCGCCGGCCCGGACCAGGGCGGTCACGTCGGCGAGCGACGTCACGTCGCGGCCCTTGGCCCGCAGGTCGCGCAGGATCGCGGTGCCACTGGCGACCGAGTCGACGCAGTCGAGGTTGCCGCAGCGGCACAGCACGCCCCCGCCGTCCCGCACCGGGATGTGCCCGATCTCCCCGGCCGCGCCGAGCGCGCCGCGCAGGATGCCGCCGCCGGAGATCACACCCGCGCCGATGCGGGTGGAGACCTTCACGAACAGCAGGTCGTCGAGTTCGGAGGCGTAGACGACGCGGTGCTCGCCCATCGCGATGACGTTCACGTCGTTGTCCACGAGCACCGGCACGCGGAACCGCTCGGCGATGACCGGCGGGATCACCACGCCGGTCCAGCTCGCCATCACGCGGGCGCTCTCGACCCGGCCGGCGGCGAACTCCACGGTCGCCGGGACGCCGAGCCCGATGCCGACGACGTCGTCCCGCCCGTCGAGCAGCTTCTCCCAGGTGTCCATGAGCAGGGGCAGCACGACGTCCGGCCCCTCCTCGACGTCGATGTCCAGGTCGGTGCGGTGCAGCACCTCGCCCGCGAGGTCGCACAGCGCGATCTGGGTGCGGCGGGCGCCGAGCGAGGCCACCGGGACGACTCCCCCGGAGGCGGCGAAGCGCAGCCGTACGGGCGGGCGGCCCCCGGTGGACGGCCCTTCGGCGTCCTCCACGATCAGCCCGCGCTGGAGCAGGTCGGCGACGCGGTGCGCGACGGCCGGCCGGGACAGGCCCGTCACACGGCCGATGTCGGCACGCGTCATCGCCTCCCCGCTCCGGATGAGCTGGAAGACCTCGCCGGTGGTGGCTATACGTGACATCGAGCGTAAGTGAAGCACAGGAACTCACCTAAGTTCAACGACTTATTCATTTCGAGTTACAAAACTAGGCTTGATAACTGGCATAACTTCCCGATACTGTCCCATCCGTGCCCGAACGACACCTGGTGCCCGATCAACGAATCGGGGGCCGGAGGTGCCGCAGGGCGCACGTCCCGGGACGACGCCCCGGGGCGCGTTCGACCCCGCCTCGCGGCGGCACCGGCAGGAGGAGGACCTTCCGTGACGCACCCCGTTATCACCGAGGTCACCGAGCGCGTGGTGACGCGCAGCCGCGACAGCCGCGGGGCCTACCTGGAGCGGGTGCGCCGCGCCGGGGCCGAGCTGCGTGAGCGGGGGCCGGCCCGGGGGCGGCTCGGCTGCGCCAACCTGGCCCACGGCTTCGCGGCCGCGCCCGCCGAGGACAAGCTCGACCTACGCGGCACGGCGAAGCCCGGCGTCGCCATCGTGACGTCGTACAACGACATGCTGTCGGCGCACCAGCCGTACGAGACCTACCCGCCGGAGCTGAAGCGGGCGGTCCGCGACGCGGGCGGCGTGGCGCAGGTGGCGGGCGGCGTGCCCGCGATGTGCGACGGCGTCACCCAGGGCCGGGCGGGCATGGAGCTGTCGCTCTACAGCCGCGACGTGATCGCGATGGCGACCGCGATCGCGCTGTCGCACGACATGTTCGACGCGGCCCTGCTGCTCGGGGTCTGCGACAAGATCGTTCCGGGGCTCCTCATCGGCGCCTTACGCTTCGGGCACCTACCGGCGATGTTCGTGCCCGCCGGGCCGATGACCTCGGGCCTGCCCAACAAGGTCAAGGCCAGGGCGCGGCAGTCCTTCGCCGAGGGCAAGATCGGCCGCCTGGAGATGCTCGACGCCGAGGCGGCGTCCTACCACTCCCCCGGCACCTGCACGTTCTACGGCACCGCCAACTCCAACCAGCTCCTCATGGAGGTCATGGGCCTCCACCTGCCCGGGGCCACGTTCGTCAACCCGCACACCGAGCTGCGGCACGCGCTGACCCGGGCGGCGGCGCGGCGGGCGGTCGAGATCACCCCGCACGGTGAGGAGTACACGCCCCTCGCCGAGGTCGTGGACGAGAAGGCGATCGTCAACGCGGTCGTCGCGCTGCTCGCCTCCGGAGGCTCCACCAACCACACGATGCACCTGGTCGCCGTCGCGGCGGCCGCCGGCATCGAGCTGACCTGGGACGACATGGCGGACCTGTCCAAGGTCGTGCCGCTGATCACCCGCATGTACCCCAACGGCCAGGCGGACGTGAACCACTTCCAGGCCGCGGGCGGCATGGCGGTGTTCATCGGCGACCTGCTGGACGCCGGGCTGCTCCACGAGGACGTGCTCACGGTCGCCGGGCGCGGCCTCGGCCACTACCGGTCCGCGCCCGCGCTCAAGGAGGGCGCGCTGGTGTGGGAGGAGCGGACCGAGCCCGGCACCGACACCGAGGTCCTGCGGCCGGTCGCAGAGCCGTTCTCCCCCGACGGCGGCATCCACATGCTGTCGGGCAACCTGGGCCGGGCGGTGAGCAAGGTCTCCGCCGTCAAGCCCCAGCACCTGGTGATCGAGGCCCCGGCCAAGGTGTTCGACGACCAGCTCGACCTGCTCGCGGCGTTCGAGCGGGGCGAGCTCGACGGGCAGGACTTCGTGGCGGTCGTCCGCTACCAGGGCCCCCGGGCCAACGGCATGCCCGAGCTGCACAAGCTCACGCCGCCGCTGGCGGTCCTGCTCGACCGCGGCCAGAAGGTGGCCATCGTCACCGACGGCCGCATGTCCGGCGCCTCGGGGAAGGTCCCCGCGGCGATCCACCTGTCCCCCGAGGCCGCCGACGGCGGGCCGATCGCGCTGGTGCGCGACGGCGACGTTATCCGCCTCGACTCGGCCGCCGGGACGCTCACCGTGCTCGCCGACCTCACAGGGCGTACGCCCCAGGGCGCGCCGCTGACCGACGAGCAGTGGACCGGCACCGGCCGCGAGCTGTTCGCCTCCTTCCGTCGCGTGGTCGGCCCTGCCGAGCGCGGGGCGAGCGTCTTCGGAGGTGCCGCGTGAGCCTTCCCTGGCTGGTCGCGGACATCGGCGGAACCAACGCCAGGTTCGGTTTGGTGACGCGGCCCGGAGGGCAGCCGGAGGCGGTAGCCGTACTCGACGTTTCCCAGCATCTCGGCCTTGCCGATGCCGTAGCCGCCTATCTCGCAGACCATGCGGGCGGAGTTCGGCCGGGGGCCGCGTGCCTGGCGATCGCCGGGCCGGTCGACAAGGACCGGTACCGGCTGACGAACGCGGGGTGGTCGGGATCCGTGGCGGAGCTCGGCATTCCGCTCACGGTGCTGCTCAACGACTTCGAGGCACTGGCGATCTCGCTGCCGCACCTGGCGGGGGACGACCTCGTGCCGCTCGGCGGGCCCCCGCCGGCGGCGGGCCTGACGAAGGCCGTGCTCGGACCCGGCACCGGGCTCGGAGTGGCCGGCCTGGTCCCCGTGCGGGAGGGCTGGCAGCCGGTGGCCGGCGAGGGCGGGCACGTCGCCATCCCCGTCGTCACGGACCTGGAGATGGAGATCGTCCGGGCGCTGCGCGCGGACGGCCTGCCGTACGTGGACGCCGAGCACCTGCTGTCGGGCACCGGGCTGCCGCGGCTGTACCGCGGCCTCGCGCTCGCGCGCGGCGTCGCACCGGAACCGCGGACGGCCGCCCAGATCACGGCGGCGCAGATCACCTCCTCGGACGACCCGCTCTGCGCCGAGACCGTCGAGGTCTTCCTCGCCCTGCTCGGCGGCTTCGCCGGCGGCGTGGCGCTCACCCTCGGCGCGCGGGGCGGGGTCTACCTGGGCGGCGGCGTGCTGCCCCGCCTGGCCGCGCGGATCCCCTGCAGCGCGTT
>NZ_JBFAOO010000181.1:0-14894 GCF_040675265.1 Microbispora sp. NPDC049633 | reverse complement strand
TCGGCCGTCGGGCTGCTGCTCGTGTGGTCGGCCACCCGCAACGAGCCCGGCTCGACGCTGCCGCAGCGGCAGGCGCTCAGCGTGGGCATCGGTTTCGTGCTCATGTGGGCCGTCTCGCGGATCGACCTGCGCGTGCTGCGGGCCTACGTCCCGGTGCTGTACCTGCTCGGGCTGGCCGGGCTGGTCGCCGTGCTGACCCCGCTGGGCCGTACGGTCAACGGCTCGCACGCCTGGATCGTGCTCGGCCACGGGCTGCAGTTCCAGCCGTCCGAGTTCGCCAAGGCGGCCATGGTGCTCGCACTGGCGACGGCGCTCGGCGAGCCGCGCGACGGCGAGCGCAGGCCGGGCGCCGGGGCCGTGCTGCTCGCCCTGGGCCTCGTCGCGCTGCCGGTCGGCCTGATCGCGCTGCAGCCCGATCACGGCACCGCGCTCGTCTTCCTGGTGGTGGCCGCCGGGATGATCGCGGTGTCCGGCGCGCCGAAGAGGTGGTTCGCGGCGTTCGCCGCCGCCGGGGCCGCCGCGCTGCTCCTGGTGTGGCGGCTCGACCTCATCCGGCCCTACCAGCTCCAGCGCCTGATGGTGCTGGCCGACCCGGACGCCGACCCGCTGGGCGTGGGCTACAACGCCACCCAGGCCAGGATCGCGATCGGCTCGGGGGGCCTGCTGGGCAAGGGGCTGTTCCACGGCGAGCAGACGGCGGGACATTTCGTGCCCGAACAGCACACCGACTTCATCTTCACGGTCGCGGGCGAGGAACTCGGCTTCGTCGGCGCCGCCTGCGTGATCCTGCTGATGCTCGCCCTGTTGTGGCGCGGCCTGTGGATCGCGGCCAGGAGCCCCACTCCGTTCGGCACGGCCGTGGCCGGCGGGGTGGTGTGCTGGCTCGCGTTCCAGACGTTCGTCAACGTGGGGATGACCATGGGCCTGCTGCCGGTCGCCGGGCTGCCGCTGCCGTTCGTGTCGTACGGCGGGTCGGCCACGATCTCCAGCCTCGCGGCCGTGGGGCTGCTGGCGGCGGTGAACCGGCGTACGCGCACGCCGGCATAGGGCAGTCTTGGAGGAATGCGCAGCAAGCTCGGCGGACGGGTGGCCCAGGCGGCGGAGATCGCCCTGGCCACCCGCAAGTACGTGACCCCGATCGACGTCCTCACCGGCCTGCGGTGGCTGCACGACCGCCACGTGGAGACCTGGCGGCAGGGCCGCGCCGACAGCCTGGAGCGGCTGGCCGCGGTGGACGCCGTCCGGATGGAGGAGGCGCTGTCGCACCTGCGCGCGTGGGCCCTGTCCCGCGATCTGCTGGAGAGCGAGGCGGCGTACACGGCGGGCACCCGCGACCGGCGGCCGCTGCGCTTCACAGCGGCGGGCGACGAGGACCTGGAGCGCGCCTTCCGCGTCCACTGGCTCTCGCCGCAGCTGAGCGAGGCGCGGCGGCGGCAGATCGCCGAACGGCACAACAAGGCCCCCGACCTCGTGGTGGTCGCGCCGCTGGACGCGTGGACCTGCGCCGGCTGCGGGGAGACCGGGCCGTATCTGATCATGGAGGACGACCGGCCGCACTGCCTGACCTGCGCCGACATGGACCACCTGTGCCTTCTCCCGGCGGGGAACGCGGCGCTGAGCCGCCGCGCCAAGAAGGAGAGCGGACTGTCGGCGGTGGTGGTCCGCTTCAACCGGCGGCGCAAGAGGTACGAGCGGCTCGGCGTGCTGGTCGAGGAGGAGGCGCTGACGCGGGCCGAGGAGCAGTGCCTGGCCGACGAGGAGGCACGGCTGCGCCGCCGGGAACGCGACCGCGAGCGCAGGGCCGGTGAGGACGCCGAGTTCCAGGAGAGGATGGCGGCGGAGATCCGCCGCCTGTTCCCCCGCTGCCCGGCCGAGCGGGCCGAGGCCGTCGCCGCGCACGCCGCCGTACGCGGCAGCGGGCGGGTCGGCCGCACCGCCGCCGCCCGCGTGCTGGACGAGAGCGCCATCACGCTCGCCGTCGTCGCGAGCGTGCGCCACCTGGACACCGACTACGACGAGATGCTGATGTCCGGGGTGCCGCGGATGACCGCTCGGGAGCGGATCCGGTCCCGGGTCGAGGAGGTCCTGACCGCCTGGCGCGCGTGAGCGTCCTCAGCGGACGCGGCCGACCATCCGGGCG
Organism: Microbispora sp. NPDC049633; assembly: GCF_040675265.1. Classification (NCBI taxonomy): domain Bacteria; kingdom Bacillati; phylum Actinomycetota; class Actinomycetes; order Streptosporangiales; family Streptosporangiaceae; genus Microbispora; species Microbispora sp. NPDC049633. The sequence goes on along the minus strand of NZ_JBFAOO010000181.1, from coordinate 12,754 downwards.
TACATCCGCCCCGGGCTGGGCACCGACGACGGGTTGAGGAAACCCGGCAGCGGGGGCAGGTCGACCGCGAACGGCTGCAGCCGCTCGAACAGCGTGTGCGCGTCGGGCGGCCGGTTGTCCGGCTCCTTCTCCAGCAGTTCGGCGAGCAGGCGGTCCAGCTCGGCGGGGACCCCGGGCACCCGGGGCGGCCGTTCCTTCACCTGCTTGTCGAACACGGCGTACTCCGTCGGCCCGGTGAACAGCTGGTTGCCGGTCAGCATCTCGTGCAGCACGCAGCCGAGGGAGTACAGGTCGCTCTTCGGCCCGGCGACGCCACGCTGGATCTGCTCGGGAGACATGTACGCCGGGGTGCCGAGGATCTGCCCGATCCGGGTGAACTGCGCCGTCACCCCCGCGACATCCGTCTCACGCAGCATGGCGAGCCCGAAGTCGAGCACCTTCACGCTGCCGTCCGGGCAGAGCATGAGGTTGGTCGGCTTGAGGTCCCGGTGGCAGATCGACAGCTCGTGCGCGGCGGTCAGCACGGCGCACGCCTGGGCGGCGACGGCCGCGGCCCACGGCACCGGCAGCGGGCCGTGCTCGCTCAGCAGATCGGCGACCGTCACCCCCTCGATGAACTGCATGACCTGAAAGAGCCGCTGCTCGTAGGTGCCGAAGTCGTACAGGACGGGCGCGCCCGGGTGGTCGAGCTTGGCGAGGATCCGCGCCTCGCGGAGGAACCGGCGCTGCAGCTCCTCGTCCGGACCGTCGGGCAGCCGCAGGAACTTCACCGCCACCTTGCGGTCGAGCCGCCGGTCGTGCCCGCCGTACACCGCGCCCATGCCGCCCTGGCCCAGGGGAAGGTCGTCCAGCTCATACCGGTCGCCGATGACCATGCGCCCCTCCCGTCGGCCTATCGGGGAAAAAGCTACCGGATTCGTCCGCGATGTTCGGGCTCGGCAACCGGGTCTCGACCACGGGGAGCCTTCGGCGCGTCACCGGCGGGGGCGCAGACGTCCGTCGACGAGTCCCTCGGCCCCGAGCCGGGCGAGCGCCTCCCCCGCGGCGGCCGCCTCGCGCAGGCCGTCCTCCAGCGCGAGCAGCCGCAGGAAGGCCGTGCCGTACGTCCGCTGGACGTCCAGGGGCAGCTGGGGGACGCGGGCCCGCCGGGCCTCCACCCGGCTGCTGGTCAGGTGCGGCCGGCCGCCGCCCGCCGCGTAGCGCAGGAACCCCGCCAGGAACTCGGGATCCACCTTGTCCGGATCGACGCGGAACAGGCTGAGATGCGGGCCGAGGACCGCCCCGTCCGCCGTGACGACCCGGGCGGTGACGGCCGACGCCACGACGTCTCCCCGGCGTACGGCGACCAGGCCGGGGGCGGGCGGCATCCGCCGCGACGGCGCCGTCCCGGCCGCGACGTCGTCGGCCGTCAGCACGGGCACGCCGCCCTCCGGCACTCCACGTCCGGGCACCCCTCCCTCGAACACCCTGCCCTCGGACACCCTGCCCTGGGGCGCCTCGCCGTCGGGGGGATCGGCGGGCAACGCTCGCAGCGTCGAGTGCCGGATGGTGACAAGTCCCGATCTGGCCATCTCGGCCACGGTCGCCCACGACGCGTCCCAGCCGGCCGCGGGGCCGGTGAGCACCTCAAGCTCGGGCACGCCGCCGGCCAGCGTCGCGGCCGCCTGCCTGAAGCGCTCCCTGGCCGCCGGGAAGCCCTCGGTGTCGGCCTGCGGCGACAGGTGCCGCGCCGGGCTCACGTCGACCTCGTCGTCGAGGATGTCGATGATCCGGACCATCCGGCCGCCGGACGGCGGTTCGGTCCCCGCGAGGTGGGCCCGCCAGGCCGGCTCGACGGAGGCCGGGTCGTCGCCCGCGTCGGCCACGAGGATCGCGCCGGGCCGCCGCTCCCCGGGCTCGGGGCGGCGCAGCAGCCAGAGATCGGGACCCCCGGGCGCCAGCGTGAGGACCGCCCGCAGCGCGCCCGCCCGCAGCAGGTTGGCGCGGATGCGACGGCCCGGACGGCGGCTCGCGGCGGCGGCCGGCATCAGGATGGCCACCAGGCCGCCGGGCCGCACGTGGGCGAGACAGTGCTGCACCCAGGCCAGCTCCGGCTCGCCCCGCGGGGGCATGCCGTACTGCCAGCGGGGATCGCCGACGAGGTCCTCGTGGCCCCAGGCCCGCTCGTTGAACGGCGGATCGCACACGACGGCGTCCACGAGCGCGTCGCCAGGCGTGTCCGTCGGCCGGTCCGGCGGGAAGGCGTCGTGCCGCAGCGCGTCCCCGGGGACGACCCGGGCGTCCCGGTCGCGCAGCAACAGCCGCAGCGCCGCCAGCAGCGCGACGGTCTCGTTGACGTCCTGACCGAGCAGCCGCACCTCGTCCGCCGCCCCGCCGGCGCCCGCGGCGGCGTCCAGCAGGAGCGTGCCCATGCCGCACGCGGGGTCGAGCACCGTACGCGCGCCCGCGCTCGCCAGCCGGGTCATCAGGGCGGCCACGTCGGGCCGGGTCAGCGCCAGCCTGCGGCTGTGCGCCTCGGCGTACCGTTCGCAGAGGAACTCGAAGGCGCCGGCGGCGCCGTGCCGCTCGGCCATCCCGGCGACCAGCCGGAGCACGCCGGGCTCCACCGGTGTGGCGTCCCCGCCGCGCCGGGGCAGGTCGGCGGTCGCCCGGGCCACCGCGTGCGGGAGCCGTACGGCGAGGTCGGAGGCTGCGGACAGCCGCTTCCAGCCGTCGGGATCGCGCAGCGTGTAGAGCAGGAACGCGCCGACCTCCCCCAGCACCTCGCCCAGACGCAGGTCGTCGGCCGACGCGCGCAGCCGCTGCCAGACGCGCTCGCCCTGGGACACCTCGAACGACTTGCCGTTCCTGCGCAGCCACGCCTCCACCTGAGGCAGCGAGAAAAGCGGGCTGGAGGCGGTACCTCCGACCGGTTGGGGGAAGTCCTCGTAGCGGCGGCGCCAGTTGCTGACCGCGGCCCTGCCGACATCGGCGAGCCGGGCGATGTCGCCCGCGTTCACGGTCGCTTCGACCGCCGCTTCGACGGCGGCCTCGAGCGGGCTCGCGGCGGCCGGGCGCGCCGACGTGTCCGCCGTGTTGTCCGCCTGGGCGTCGTGGCTCATGAACACGAGCCTAGACTATGCTTGTGAAGTGACTCAACCAATGGTTTACTCAAAACCATGACGCACAACCGTATTCGGTACGCCGCTGGGTCGGACGTCGGGCGTTCGCGTGCCAACAACGAGGATTCGGTGCACGCCGGCGAGCACCTGCTCGCCATCGCCGACGGGATGGGCGGGCACGGACACGGTGAGGTCGCCAGCGCGGCCGTCATCTCCACCCTGGCCAAGCTGGAGGACGGCCCGGCTCCCGCCGACCCCGTGGCCACCCTCGCGGACGCCGTACGGGAGGCGGGGCAGCGCCTGGGCGACCTCGCCGCGCAGGACCCTGCGCTCGAACGCATGGGCACCACGGTCACCGCGATGCTGTGGGACGGCCAGGGGAAGTTCGCCCTGGCCCACGTGGGCGACTCGCGGGCGTACATGCTGCGTGACGGCGCGCTCTACCAGATCACGCGCGACCACACGCTGGTGCAGTCGCTGGTGGACGACGGGCGGATGAGCCCCGACCAGGCCGCCCGCCATCCCCGCCGCTCCCTGCTGCTGCGGGCGCTGGAGACGAGCGGCCTGGCCGAGCCCGACCTGTCGCTGCGCGAGGCGTACCCGGGCGACCGCTATCTGCTGTGCTCCGACGGGCTGACCTCGGTGCTCGAACCCGAGGCGCTGCACCACGTGCTCACCACCGTGACCGATCCACAGGAGGCGGTCCTCCGGCTCATCGAGCTGGCCAACGAGGGCGGCGGACCCGACAACATCTCGTGCGTGGTCGCCGACGTGGAACCCGCTGACGCCTGAGGCCGGGAACACCATTCCCCCGCACCGCGAGAGCGGCCCTCCGGAGCTGCTGACCGCCCAAGAGCAGCTCGGCGGCTCCGGGACCGGGCTTGACCCTCCGTCTCCGGCCTGCCCCCAGGGCGAAGGACCGCTGTGCCGGCGGACCATCTCCACACTTCGAGAGCATCGACAAAGCGCTGCTAGACGATCTCGAGGTTGGCCATCATGCCCATGTCCTCGTGTTCGGCGTTATGGCAGTGGAAGAGGTAACGGCCGCGATAGCCCTCGAACCGGGTGATGATTTCCACGGCTTCGCCGGGCCGCAGCGAGACGGTGTCCTTGAGCCCCACGTCGTGAGCCAGCGGCGGCCTGCCGCTGCGGGAAAGTATCCGGAAACCGGCCAGGTGCAGGTGAACGGGATGGTGGACGTCGGCGATGAGCCGCCAGACCTCGACATCGCCAAGCCGGGTGGTGACGTCAGTGCGGGCGGGGTCGAATGGCAGGCCGCCGATCAGCCAGCCGCGGCCCGCGTGCGTCTGCCCGGCACGGAAGGCGAAGTCGCGCATCCTGACGGCGTCCGAGCGCTGCCAGGCCGGCAGGTCGGCGGACAGGGTGCGCGGGATGCGGCTGTCGTCGGCGGCCTTGCGCGCGACCCTGAAGGCCATCACGTCCCGGGTTCGGCCGGCGCCGAGCCTGTTGACGAGTCTGACGAGACTCCCCGTCGGGAGACCGGAGAAGTCGACGACCACGTCGTAGCGTTCGGCGGGCGCTATCGGCAGCAGTCTGTGGACGACCGGGGCTGTGAGGAGTCCCTGATCGGCGCCGATCTGGACGAGGTCGAGGCGACGCCCATCGTCGGCGACCGCTTCGAGTTCGTAGTGGCGGGCGTTGGAGGCGTTGAGGATGCGCAGCCGATAGCGGGCCGCGTCGGCCTCGTGCATGGGCCACGGAGCACCGTTCACCAGGATGACGTCGCCGAGGACCCCGGCGAGATACGGCTCACGGACGCCGGGCCGTACACGCAGGGTGGGGTCGAGGGCGGGGTAGGCGAGACTGCCGTCGGCGGCGAACGCCCGATCGGCGATCACGAGGGGCAGCTCGCGCGGCCCGGAGGGCAGGCCGAGGGCGTCCTCGGCGTCGTCGCGCACGATGTGCAGCCCGGCCAGGCCCCGCCAGATCGCGGGGGCGGTGAAGTCCATCCGGTGGTCGTGGTACCACAGCAGCGCCGGCCGCTGGTCCAGCGGGAAGATGTAGTCCCGCGTCAGCTCTGTCACCACGGCCCTCGGGTCGTGCATGCCATGAGCGAAGCCGTGTCCCACGTGCGTGGAGTGCTTACGCCAGCCCTCGGGGAGGAGCAGGTCGGTCGGGTACCCGTCGGAGGCCGCCGGAGTCCGGCCGCCGTGCAGGTGCACGACCGTCGGGACGGGCAGCTCGTTGCGGTGCGACACGGTGACCGGCCGGCCGCGGCGCGACTCGACCGTCGGCCCGGGAAAGGTCCCGCCGTACGTCCACAACGGAGTCATCACTCCCGGCAGGATCTCCGCGCTCGCTTCACGTTGGGTGATCTCATAGCGGTCGGCGCCGCCCGAGGTGCCGACCGGCTTCAGCACTGCGGGAATAGGCAGCGGCACCTGGAACGGCGGCGGGAGCGGTACGGCGCTACGCAGTTGGGCGCCGGTGATGGACGGCCGGCGGGCCAGCGCGGCCGCGCCCGTCAGCCCGGCGGCCGTCATCAGTCCGAGCGCACCGCCGATGCCGAGCGCCCGCCGCCTGGTCACGCCACGGTTGTCAGTCATCGCCGGCCCCCTTGCGGAGGAGAGGCCGCCGCCATACGTCGATGAACTGCACCACGACGGCGACGACGGTCGTCACCCCCAGCGGAAGATGCAGCCACAACGTGCCGTCCAGCCCGGCGAAGTACTGCACAGTCTCCGCAGCCACCACTGCCGTCGTGGTCAGGAACGGCAGGGCCCGGCGCAGCCGGACCCAGACCGCGATCGCGACGATCACCTGTAGGTAACCGATGGAGGTGACGGTGTCGGCGCCGGCCGTGTGCAAGCTCAATCCTGCGTAGTCACCGCTCAGATACACTCCCGCGAACACCGGCTGACCGGCGATCGCCAGCGCGTGCGCGCTGGCGACGGCCCGCAGCATCCATCCCGTGGGTGCCGTCCGTGGCGGGGCCACGGTGAGCATGGAAATGCCTCCTCACTGCGCTTTCGCTTCATGAGCGCCTCACATTGAACGCTATAGCCATAGGGCTATCCTTTCTAAGATCAATATTGCTATGGTGTTATGTCCGGGGAGTCATCATGGACCTGCACGCGCTGAAGCAGTTCCTGGCGGTGGCGCGGCTGGAACACCTCAGCCGGGCCGCCGACGAGCTGCGCGTCGCCCAGCCGTCGCTGAGCCGCACCATCGCCCGGCTGGAGAGCGAACTGGGCACCCCGCTGTTCGACCGCAGCGGCCGGCTCCGGCTCAACGACGCGGGCAGGCTCTTCCGCGACCACGTCGAACGCGCCCTGGGTGAGCTCGAGGCGGGGCGACGCGCCGTCGCCGAGGCCGCCAGCGAGGGCCCGGGCACCGTGAGAATCGCGTCGGAGACCTTCCTCACCCTCATCGGCCCGCTGGCGGCCTACAAACGAGCCCATCCCTCCGTCGAGATCGAGCTCCACTGGTCCCTGGCGGAGGACATGGCCCGCCGTCTGCGGGCCCAGGAGGTCGACCTGTGTGTCGCCTCACAGCCGATCCACGCCGAAGGCCTGGAGTCGATGCGACTGTTCGAGGAGCCTGTAGGGGTGTGCGTCCCACTCGACCACCCGTTGGCGGGCCGTGACTGCGTGAGCGTCGACGACCTCGCCGGGCAGCCCTTCGTCACCGCCCGCAAGGGGCACTGGCTACGCCGGCTGCTCGACCGGCTCTTCGCGGCACGAGGCCTCACGCCGAAAATCGTCTGCGAGAGCGACGAACACAGCACCATCGCCGGGCTGATCGGCGCGGGACTGGGCATCGGCCTGGTCCCCGCCTTCGCTTGGCGTGGCACGTCGGATGCCCCCGTCACCTGGATCACCGTCGACAGCCCCGACTGCCGTCGCACGGTCATCCTGTACTGGGGGGCCGGCAGCCACCTGCCGGCCGCCGCCCGGCTGATGCGCACCACGATCACCAGCTGGGACTGGATCAGCGGTGATCCCCAAGACGACCGCCGATGACGGCTCGGCATGTCGCCCGTTGGACGCCACCAGCTCGGCCGGGGTCGTCACGTCGAGCGCGACGAACTCGATCTGGTGGCGAGGACAGAGGACAGCTCGGATGAGCCGGCCAGGGGGCGTGACGCACTGATCCAGGGTTGAGGTGCGCCACAGGGGTGGGCCGGTCTCTTTGGCGTGCCGTAGTCGATCACGGCCTCGCCGGTGCCGGCCACCAACTGGTGCAGCCGGATGCGTTCGACGAACTCCGGGCGCGGGTTGACCAGCGTGACGTGGACGTCGTCGCGAGCCCGCAGGCGGTTGGCCGCGAGTGTCCCGGCGTAACCGCCGCCGATGACCACGACCTTGTGGAGCGGGATCGCTCGTCATCTGCTCGTACGAGCAGGGGACTTCCAGGTCTTCAGCCTCGCATACGGCTTGCATGCGCTGCGGGTGACCTGGTGAGCGGACGGGCACCGAGAGCACGGTGCCACCCGTGACCACGAGCGGAACACGCCGCCAAGGTCTCCGGTCGCGGCGCCTCACGCTGCGGAGATCTGGCGAGAGTCGTTCCGGTGGAACTGCGCCACGTCACGGCGGGAGCAGCCCTCCTGCAGACATACCGCGGCGCATACACCCGATGGGAGGCATGTCGTGACCGTGGTGCAGCTTCGCCCTTCTGGCCGGTGTGTTCGACGGGAGTCCACAACACCCGGCAGCGCGTGGACCCGCATGACCCCGGTCACCGACCTGGCGTGGCTGCACGCCGGCGATCAGGGTCGCCTACAGCAGCTGCGCGACCATCTCGGCGAACTCCTCGGGGGAGGCGATCCGAACGCCGAGGGATTCGGCCTTCGCCCGCTTGGACCCCGCGTTCTCTCCCGCGACGACCAGCGAGGTCTTCGCGGAGACACTGGACGACGCCCGGCCCCCGGCCCGTTCGACGAGCTCGTTCATCTGGTTGCGGGACAACGCTGCCAGCTGCCCGCTCATCGCACCCGTGACCACGACCGTCATCCCGGTCAGCGGCAGAGCGTCCGGCTCGTCGCCGCCCGGCGCCGGGGTGGTCGTGCCGCCCTCGTCAGCGGCCACCGCCGCCACACCGGGCTCGGTCATGTTCACCCCGCCGCGGACGAGCTTGTCGATGAGGTCGCTCAGCTCGGCCAGCTCGGCGACGATCACGGGCGCCTTCTCCGGGCCGATGCCGTCCACCGCCTGGAACCCCTCCGCGTCCGCCGCGCGGATGGCCTCCATGGTGCCGAAGTGCCGGGCGATGCGGCGGCTCATCGAGCGCCCCGTCCCCCTGACCCCGAGCGCGCAGAACACCCGGCTCAGCGGTCTGGTCCTGGCCCTGTCGAGGGCGGTCAGGAGGTTGTCGGAGGACACCTCCCCCATCCGTTCCAGGCCCAGTAGCTGCTCGCGGGTGAGGAAGAACAGGTCGCCGAAGTCGCTGATCAGACCGGCGTCCAGCATCTGCTGGACGCGGTTGTCGGCCAGCCCTTCCACGTCCAGCTGGTCGCGGCCGACCGCGTACCGGATCGAGGCGATCGCGCGGCAGTTCCGGCCGCGCACGCACCTCCACCGCTCCTGCGAGGTGTCGATCTCGTCGCCGCAGGACGGGCACACCTCCGGGAACACGATGGGCTGCTCGTCGCCGGTGCGCAGGTGCACCACCGGGGACTCCACCCGCGGGATCACGTCGCCGGCCTTGTAGACGACGACGCTGTCCCTCAGCATCAGCCCTCGGCGCGTGATGTCGGAGGGATTGTGCAGCGTCGCATAGGTCACGACGGAGCCGTCCAGCTCCACCGGTTCCAGCACCGCCCGCGGGGCGATCACACCGGTGCGGCCGGTGTTCCACTCCACCTGGAGCAGCCTCGTGATCTTCTGCACGGCGGGCAGCTTGTAGGCGATCGCCCACCGCGGCGCCCGCGAGCTGAACCCGGCCTGCGCCTGATCCGCCGCGTCGTCCGCCTTGACCACGATGCCGTCGATCCCGAACGGCAGCTCCGGCCGCGCGGCGGCGATCTCCTCGATCCGCTGCCGCACCTGCTCCACCGTCGTCGCGACGATCCCGGCGACCGCGGTCCCGGCCGTGGTCCCCACCCCCTGTCCGGCGACCCAGTCCATCACCTGGCTGTGCGGCGACTCCCGGAGCCGCGTCGCGAGGTCGGAGGAGTCATCGGGCAGCGGCAGTGCGCCGTACCCGAAGAACGTCAGCTCGCACACGTACGGCCGGTCCTGCGCCCTCAGCGTGCCCGCGGCGGCACTGCGCGGGTTCGCGAACGTCGTCCCGTCATGCGCCTGCCGTTTCGCGCACGCCTCCTCGAACTGCCGGGCCGTCATCATCACCTCGCCGCGCAGCTCCACGGTGACGGGGTCGGCCAGCCGCCCGGGGAGGCCGACGATCGTGCCGATCGCGTGTGAGACGTCCTCGCCCGCGCTCCCGTCGCCGCGGGTGACCAACTGGACGAGGCGGCCCTCACGGTAGCGGGCGGCGATCGCCAGCCCGTCCAGCTTCGGCTCCACCGACCACGCGGTCACCGGACGGCCGAGGCGGCGTTCCAGCGAGGCGGCCCAGCCGGCCAGTCCCTCGGGCCCGAACACGTTGTCCAGGCTGAGCATGGGCACGGTGTGCGGGACATCGCCCACGACCCCGGCGACCTTGCCCGTCGGCGAGTCCTCCAGCACCTGGCCGGGGTGGGCCTTCTCGTAGGCGGCGATGCCACGGACGAGCCTGTCGTAGGCGTCGTCGTCCAGGGGGGAGGTGCCGTCACCGTAGTAGGCCGCGGCCGCGTCGGCCGCCAGCTGGACCGCCTCGGCGTAGGCGGTCTCGTCGGGGATCGCGTCGATGGGGGGCGCTTCAGTCATGCGGCCATCGTGCCGGGCGGGACCGACAAAGACGTCCGGCGTCTCCGCCTCGCATCCCGCGGCCACTCCACGCGCGCCGCCTGCCACGCCCCGCGATCGCCGATTGGCGGGTCCGCACGCTGTCCGGTGCGGCCCGGACGGACGTCAGACGGCCCAGCCGCCGTCGACGTTGATCGTCGCGCCGGTGACGTAGCGCCCGCCGTCGCCCGCCAGGTGGGCGACGGTCTCGGCGATGTCCTCCGGCTCGGCGTAGCGGCCGAGGACCGTCAGCCCCCGGATCGCGTCCGCCATCGGGCTGTCCGCCGGGTTCGAGGCGGTGTCGGTCGGGCCGGGGTTGACCAGGTTGACCGTGATCCCGCGCGGCCCGAGCTCGCGGGCGAGCCCCTTGGTCATCCCGGTCATGGCCGTCTTGCTCATGGCGTACAGGGCGAAGCCCGGGAAGACGGCCCGCTCGGCCATGTTGCTTCCGATGGTGATGATCCGGCCGCCTTCGGTCATGTGAGCCGCTGCCGCCCGCGCGGCCAGGAACGGCCCGCGCACGTTGGCCGCGAGCGTACGGTCGACGTCCTCCGGCGCCAGGTCCTCGATCGGCGCGACGTGGAAGACCGCCGCGTTGTTGACCAGGACGTCGAGGCGGCCGAAGGCCGCGGCGGCCTCGTCCACGGCTCCGGTCACCGCCGCCGCGTCGCCGTTGTCGGCCCGGATGACGAGCGCCCGCCGGCCCATTCCCTTCACCTTCTCGGCCACGGCGGCCGCGCTGTCCTCGTCGCGCTCGTAGGTGAGCGCCACGTCCGCGCCGCGCTCGGCCAGCTTCAGGGCGACGGCCGCGCCGATGCCCCGGCCACCCCCGGTGACCAGCGCCGCCTTGCCGTTCATGTCGTTGATCTCGTTCATGGTGTCGAGCATGGCGGGGACGGCGGCGGGAGGTCCGGCGGCGATCGGACCTCGCGTTCGCGACCGGACGCTCAGGCGCCGCTCACCCGAGCGTTCGTGGACCGGACGCTCAGGCGCCGCGCGCCCGGAAGGCGGCGGTCTTCACCCGGTTCTGGCAGGCCGTGGAGCAGAAGCGCCGGGTGCCGTTGCGGGAGGTGTCCACGTAGACGCGGTCGCAGTGCGGCGCGGTGCACACGCCGAGCCGTTCGTGCAGCTCGCTGCCGAGCACCACGGCGAGGCCGGTCGCGCAACTGGCGGCGTAGTTGCCGGCCAGGGTGCCGCCCGCGCCGTGGAAGTGCAGGTGCCAGGGCTCCCCGTCGTGCCGGTCCAGGTGCGGGCGCGCGTCCGTCTCCGCCAGCAGGCCGTTCACGGCGAGCGCCGCCGCGTCCACGTCGCCACCCGTCACCGCCTCGAACACGCCGCGCAGCCGCCCCGCGACCTCCGCGAGCGCGTCCGCCTCCGTCTCGGCGACCTCGGGCGCCCGCCTGTCGCCGCTCACGAGGATGTCGGCGACCGCGGCGGCCCGCGCCTCGCCCGTGGGCGGCTCGTACGGCCGGCCCCGCGCCTCACCCGCGGTCAGCGCGTTGACCAGGCCCACGGCGACCGACACAACAGAATCAGTGTGACTGTTGAAATTCACTTGACCAGTTACGCCCTTGCGCTCTACGTTTGTAACTGCCGAAAGCATACACGCCAGTTACAAGGAGACGGCATGCTCACTCTGGACGTCGCCACCCGGTGGATCGACCGCTGGGACCGCCAGCAGGAGGGCTACCTCCCCGATCGGGAGGAGCGCTTCACCGCGCTGATCGACGCGGTCGAGGCGGGTGTGGGCCGCCCGGACCCCCTGGTGATCGACCTCGGCTGCGGCCCCGGCTCGCTCTCGGCCCGGCTGCTGAACCGTCTGCCCCGGGCCACGGTCGTCGCGGTCGACACCGACCCCCTGCTGCTGTCGCTCGGCCAGGCGGCGTACGGCGACCGCGACGGCCTGCGCTTCGCCGACCTGGACCTGCGCGAACCGGGGTGGAGCCGGGCGCTCGGGCTCGACCGGCCGGCGGACGCGGCGGTGAGCACGACCGCCCTGCACTGGCTGGCCGAGCCCGACCTGCGGGCCGTGTACGCCGAGCTCGCGACCGTGCTGCGGCCGGGCGGGCTGTTCCTCAACGGCGACCACCTGGTCACCGAGGACACCACTCCCGCGCTGGCGCGCCTGGAGCAGGCCGTGCACGAGAGCGAGGAGCGGCGGCGCTTCGCCGGCGGCCGTCCCGAAGACTGGCGCCAGTGGTGGGACGCGATCGCCGCCGACCCCGACCTCGTGGGTGTCGCGGCGCCCCGGCCGGCCACCGCGTCGCACCACGGCTCGGAGTCGCTCCATCTGTCCACTCACGTCGAGGCTCTTCGCGCGGCGGGTTTCGCCGAGATCGGGACGCTGTGGCAGCGCGGCCACAACCGCCTGCTCTGCGGCGTGCGCCCGTAATTCCGCAGGGACCCCGGACCGGCGGGCCGCCGTCGGGTTTGCCCGCCGGATCGCCGGGGAGACGGACGCCATGAAACCGGTCGTGCTCACCGTCAACGCCGGCTCCAGCAGCCTCCAGCTGCATCTGGTGCGCGACGGCCGCGTGCTGCGGACCGAGCACAGCGAGCACGGCCCGGACCCCGACGCGGCGGAGCGTACGCTGTCGGACTTCCTGTCCGGGGCGGACGCCGAGGTGGCCGCCGTCGGCCACCGGCTCGTCCACGGCGGCGAGGCCGTCCGCGCGCCGGCGATCGCCGACGACGACCTGGTGAAGGCCGTGCGCGGATACGCCGACCTCGCGCCGCTGCACGTGCCGCCCGCGCTCGCGCTGGTGGACGCGGCCCGGCGGGTGCTGCCGTCGGTGCCGCACGTGC
>NZ_JBFAOO010000180.1:0-14926 GCF_040675265.1 Microbispora sp. NPDC049633 | reverse complement strand
GGGCCCGGCGGCGGGCACGGGCAGGTCGGCCACCAGCGGCGGCCTGCCGGGTTCCACGATCTGTGCCGCTCGCATGGTCCACCTTTCGCCGAAGCACGTCTGGTTGTGGAACGTCTGGTTGTGGCTATCCGGTTGAGGCACGTCGTCGTCGGCGAGAGCCGCCGGGCACGCCCCGCACGGCGTGCCCGGCGCCTCGCCGCCCCGGCCCGCTCTCGACGGCGGGCAGGTCCGATCAGGTCGCGATGTCGGGGTACGGCAGGGTCATGTGGGCCAGCCGCCGGGCGTACTCGGTCTGGAAGCCCATCGGCTCGTGGTCGCGCTCGAACATCGCGATGAACAGCGTGAGCGTGAGGAACGGGTGCGCGCCCAGCTCGAACAGCTTCGGGTAGTCGTGCCCGGTCAGGGCCTCGCGCTCGGCGTCCTCGAAGCGCAGCCAGGTGGACGCCTCCCCGCCGTGGCAGCTCAGCAGCCGGTTGGCGTGCTCGGCCTCCCACCACTCGACCGTGCCCCGGGGGTCCTCGCGGTAGCGCTCGACCAGGTCGGGATCGCGGTCCACGGTGAACAGGAACTTGTTCAGCAGATACTTGCTCACGCCACGCCTCCGTTGGGGTACCAGGTGAAGTAGGCCTCCATGGTGTGGAACAGGTCGTAGGTGTCGACGTAGTCGGCCTTGGCGCCCTCGCCGGCCACGCCCATCATCAGCATGAAGTCCATGAAGCCGTGCGTGGCGTTGCCGGGCAGGTGGAGGCTGTCGAGGGTGACCTCCGACAGGCACCCCTCGATGTCGCCCGAGGAGATCCACTCGACCGCCCTGCGGTCGAACTCGGGGTCGGGCCCGTGCGGGCCGAACTGGCGCGGCCCGCCGAGCTCCAGCGACAGGTGCCCGGTGCCGATCACCGCCACCCGCTTGCCGGCCGGCCACGACTCCACCAGCTCCCGGATCGTACGGCCGAGCTGCACGAACCGCTTCGGCCGCGGCAGCGGCGGGGCGAAGATGTTGGTGTAGATCGGCACGATCGGCAGGTCGTTCTGCGGCCGCAGCGTGATGATCGGGCAGGTGATCGAGTGGTCGATCCGCAGCTCGTTGGAGAAGGCCAGGTCGAAACCCGCGTCCAGGCCCTCCCGCAGGATGTACGCCGACAGGTCCTCCTGGCCCGTGAAGAACATCCGGGGCAGGCCGAACTCGCGTTCCTCGTTGTACCAGTTCGCGTCGTAGAACGGCGCCTTGCCGACGAGGAACTGCGGCATGTTGTCGAGCCAGAGCTGGTGGAAGTGGTCGGAGCCGACCATGACCAGCACGTCGGGCCGCGCCTTCGTCAGCGTCTCCCGGAACGCCTCGACCTTGCGCACCCACTCGTCGGCGAAGGGCGGGCGGTCCTCGCCGGTGGCCGTGCTGGCGCGGTAGTAGAACGGGTGATGGGTGGACGCGATCACCGCGACCAGTTCAGCCATGCGAACCTCCAGTGGCGTCAGGGGGTGTAGGGCTCGGGGCCGACGGACCGGTTGTTGAGGTCCACCGACAGGAAGATCTCGTTCGCCACCGGGCGGCGCAGCTCCTCGGCGAGCTGCCCGATCAGGCCGGCCGTACGCGCGAGCAGGGCGAAGCCGCGCAGCAGTTCGAGCGGCAGGCCGAGGTCGGCCAGCGCCGCGCCGCAGACGCCCGCGCCGTTGAGCGGGAGCGTCTTGCCCAGCACCTGCGGATGCACGCGGCCGATCGCGGCGAACAGCGACAGGTGCGGCCCGAACAGGTTCTCCTCGGCGGCGATCTCCATCAGCCGGGGCGTGCGCGGGTCGCCCTCCTTGTGCACGTGGTGGCCGAGGCCGGGGATGAACCGTTTCGCCCGCCGCCGGGCCCGTACGGTCTCCAGGGCGAGGGCGTCCCAGCCGTCGTCGCCGGTGGGCGGCGGGCCGTCGTGCGCCGCCAGCACCTCGTGCAGGAACCGGCCGCAATCCTCGGTGACGCCGAGGAAGCGCGACCCGCCGCCGAGCAGCCCGGCCGCGAGCGCGCCCTGGATCGAGTCGGGCGCGGACAAATATGTCAGCCGGGTGACGATCGCGGTCGGGGTGAACCCGTGGTCGGCCAGCGCGGCGAGCACGGCCTCGAACACGCGGGTCTCGCCCGCCGTGGGCCTGCGCTGGGCGGCGAGCCAGAACGCGAGCTCGCCGAACCCGACCTTGCCCATCACGTCCTCGGCCAGGTCGCAGCCGAGAAGGGTGATCGACTTCAGCGAGGACGCCCCCAACGCGGTCGGGTACGACGGCCGCTCGGTCGTCTCGGGCCGGTCAGACATCGCGGTCCTCCTCCTGCGTCAGCCACTCGCGCAGCTCGTCTCCGTGCTCGTCCAGCTCCGGCGGCGGCAGCCGGTAGGCGGCGGGGGTCGCGGAGAACCGGATCGGGTGGCGGGTGGTCGGGACCGCCCGGTCGCCCTCGCCCACCTCCACGACCGGGTCGAGCCCGAAGCGCTCGGCCATGGCGAACCCGCCGTCGATGGTGTTGATCGGCCCGCACGGCACCCCGGCGGCGACCAGCGACTCGAACCACTCCAGCGCGCCGCGCGCGGCGAGCCTCTCGACCAGGATGGGCCGCAGCTCCTCACGGCGCGAGGTCCGGTCGGCGTTGCGCGCGAAGCGCGGGTCGTCGGCGATCTCCGGGATGCCGAGCACCTCGCACAGCTTGCGGAACTGGCCGTCGTTGCCGGCCGCGACGATGAGGTCGTTGTCGGCGGTGGGCAGCGGCTCGTAGGGGAACACGCTCGGGTGGGCGTTGCCCATGCGATAGGGGACGACGCCGCCGGCGACGTACGCGGAGCTGTGGTTGACCAGGCCGGTCAGCGCCGAGGACAGCAGGTTGACCTCGACGTGCTGGCCCTGCCCGGTGACGTCGCGGTGGCGCAGGGCGGCGAGGACGCCGATGGCGGCGTGGTTGCCCGCCATCACGTCGAAGACCGAGATCCCCGCGCGGTACGCCGGCCCGTCCGGGTCGCCGGTCAGGCTCATCAGGCCGGACATGGCCTGCACCATGAGGTCGTAGCCGGGCACGTCGCGGCCCGCGCCGGAGCCGAACCCGCTGATCGAGGCGTACACCACGCCGGGGTTGGCCGCGCTCACCGAGGCGTAGTCGAGGCCGTATTTGGCGAGCCCGCCCGGCTTGAAGTTCTCCACCAGCACGTCGGCGCGCCGGGCCAGCTCCCGGCCCACCCGTGCGTCGTCGGGGTCCCGCAGGTCGAGCGCGATCGAGCGCTTGCCCCGGTTGACCCCCAGGTAGTACGTCGACACGTCGCCGCGTACGGGCGGCATCCAGGTGCGGGTGTCGTCTCCCTTGGGCCCTTCGACCTTGACGACCTCGGCGCCCAGGTCGGCCAGCAGCATCGTGGCGTACGGCCCGGCCAGTACCCGGGAGAAGTCGGCCACCAGCACGCCGGACAGCGGCCCGCCTCCCCGCTCGGGCGCGGTGTCGTCTGTCATCCGGCTCCCCCTCCTTGCTGTGACTGCTGTGTCCGCTGAACGGACATCGGTCCGTGACGCCGATTCTGGCACAGCCGTCTCTCTGGTCAAACGGGGTAGCCGCTACTCCGTTGCAGGATGCGGCCGAAAACGCATGGTTGACAGCGGGGACGGCGCTCGGGAAAGTAGCAGCGGATGCAGCACTGACCGTGTGGCGGACAACTGTTCGGCGGAATGCGGCCGTGCTCGGCACAGGTGAGGAGTTCGACGATGAACGAGCCGACCGATTTCGGGCCGGACCGGCCCGTGCTGCTGCGCGGCGGGACGGTGCTGCCGATGGACGACGGGCACAGTGTGCTGCCGAGCACGGACGTCCTCGTGGTCGGGGACCGGATCGCGGAGGTGGGGCCGGACCTGCCCGTGCCGGACGGCGCCGTGGTCGTCGACGCCACCGGGGGCATCGTCATGCCCGGCATGATCGACACTCACCGGCACATGTGGCAGACGGCGATGCGCGGCTATGGCGCCGACTGGACGCTGACGCAGTACTTCGTCTGGTACTACCTGGAGTACGGCAAGCTGTGGCGGCCGGAGGACGTGCACGCCGGCAACCTGCTGGCCGCGATCGAGGCGATCGACGCCGGCGTCACCACGGTCGTGGACTGGTCGCACGGGCTGCGGACCGTCGACCACGCCGACGCGGCCGTCGACGCCCTGCGGGCGGTGCCCGGCCGGTTCGTGCTGGCCTACGGCAACATCCAGGCGCCGCCGGCCGAGTGGACCGGCGCGCCGGAGTTCCGCGACTTCGTCAACCGCCGCATCACGGGCGACGACCTGCTGGGCTTCCAGATCGCCTTCGACGTCACCGGCGACCCGGCCTTCCCCGAGAAGCCGGCCTTCGAGGTGGCCCGCGACCTCGGCGTCCCCGTCACGACCCACGCGGGCGTGTGGGGCGCGACCAGCGACGACGGCATCCGGCTGATGTACGAGCACGGCTTCATGACGCCCGAGACGGTCTACGTCCACGCCGCCTCGCTGTCGGCGGACTCCTATCACCGCATCGCCGCCACCGGCGGTTCGATCTCGGTCTCCACCGAGAGCGAGCAGAGCGCGGGCCAGGGCTACCCGCCCACCTGGGCCATCCGCGCGCACGACATCCCGGTCTCGCTGTCGATGGACACCAGCGTCTGGTGGAGTGGCGACCTGTTCTCCGCGATGCGCACGACGCTCGGGGCCGACCGCTCCCGGGAGCACATGGAGGCGCACGCCAAGGGGGAGACGGTCACCCACTGCAGCCTGCGCGCCGACCAGGTGGTGGACTGGGCGACGCGTGGCGGGGCCCGCGCGATCGGCCGCGCCGACGACCTCGGCCGCATCGAGGCGGGCCGGAAGGCCGACATCGTGCTCATCAAGAACGACGCGTCGCCCGTGTCGTTCCCGCTGCTCAACCCGTACGGGCACGTCGCGTTCCAGGCGCAGCGCGGCGACGTGCACACGGTCCTCGTGAACGGCCAGGTGGTCAAGCACGAGCACCGGCTGGTCGGCGTGGACCTCGCCGCGGCCCGCCGCGAGGTGGAGCGGACCGTCGAGTACCTGCGCTCGACCCTGGGCGAGGAGGCATGGCAGAAGGGGATGAACCCGGACATCCCCGAGACGAAGATCCTCGACAATCCCTACACGTACACCGACTACCACAGTGCGGCGACGCACAGCCGCTGACCTGGTACGCAGCGTGATCGGGCCGGGGGAAACCCTGGGAGATTCATGATTGTTTGCGGTTATTTGTGAGATTAGCTCACTGGTGGGGTTAGTGTGGGCAGCCACCCGCGGAAGCCGTGGAGCTTTCCCCCGTAACGACCGCTGGGAGTTGTCTCACATGCAAGGGCGCGTCCCGTCGCAGACGAGCCAGGACGATCATTTCCGGCAGGAGATCCTCTCCAGCCGGGATGAGCCGCCGGCCACGACCAAGAACAGGAAGCCTCTCGTCATCGCCGCCGCGGCGCTGGTCGCCGTACTGGCCGCGGGGGGAGCGGGCTACGCGCTGCGCGACGGCTCGGGCCCGGCGGACCCGCCCGCCGCGGGCGGCGTGCAACAGTCGGCGGGCCCGGCCCAGGACGGCGGCTCCACCGGTGACGGCACCGGCGACCAGACCGGGGCGGAGGGCGGGCAGGACCCGCAGGGCTCGGCGGATCAGGGCTCAGGGGACCAGAATTCGGGCGACCAGGGCGCGACCGGATCCGGCGGAGACGGCTCCGGTGGCGGCCAGGCGTCCGCCGGAGGCGGCGCGGACACCGCGGCCGGGTCCTCGGGCGGCGGCTCCTCCTCCGGAGGGCAGGGCTCCGGCACGAACCGGGCCGGGACCGGCACGTCCAAGACGGGCGGCGCCTCGAAGGGCGGTTCGAGCCAGGACCAGGGCGAGATGCCGGCGGGCGCCGACGGGGCCCCCGGGCTCATCCCCGGCGTCTGCGCCGCCTCCGGCTGCTGACCCCCTGTCGGCCGGCCTCCTGACGGGGTCGCCCTCGGAAGCGGCAACGAGCGTGACGGGGGCCGGGCGGCTGCGACGTCAGGACGGGCCGGGCCAGCCGAGCGGGAAGGCGATGCGGGCCGGCGGTTCGCCCGCCGCCTCGTTGAACTCCCGCATGGCGACGATGAGGGCCTGCCGCCGGGACGCCGGCAGCCGCGTGAGGATCGCGGCGATCTCCTCCTTGCGCCGGGCGGTGACCTCGTCCACGATGCGCCGTCCGTTGCCGGTCAGCCGCAGCAGGGTCTCCCGCCGGTTGAGCGGGTTGACCTCACGCTCAAGCAGGCCGGCGACGGCGAGGCGATCGGCCATCCGCATTGCGGTCGACGGGTTCACGCCGAGCTTCTCGGCCAGCGTCACCAGCTTGGTCTCCCCCTGCCCGACCACCAGCAACATACGGAACTGCGGCAGGGTGACGCGGTCCTCCGCGGCGGCGAGGGACCGCGCGGAGACCGCGACGAGCACGCGCGAGGCGGTGAGCACGGCGACGGTGACGGCCTCCAGGTCGTCGCCGGTGGGCTCCTCGTCCGCTTCCTTTGCCATAGGCACCGTTTTTACACGCTCGCTCGCGCCGCCATGTCATCGCACCCCGCAACTGCGCGGCCGCCGGTCGCGGTGCAATTGAGCGGCCGCCGGCCGCGGTGCAATTGAGCGGCCGCCGGCCGCTGTGCGATCCGAGCGGCCTGCCGGTGGCGGTGCGATCCGGGCGGCCGGTGGCGGTGCAATTGAGCGGCCTGCCGGTCGCGGTGCGACGCGTGTCAGCCGAGCGAGGCCAGCAGCTCGTTGCAGGCCTGGGCGCAGCGGCGGCACGCCTCGGCGCACACCCGGCAGTGCTCGTGCACGTGGGCGTGCTGACCACACTCGTCACCGCAACTGCGGCACGCCTGCGCGCACGCCTCCAACTGCGCGCGGGTCAGGTTCGCGTCGTAACCGGTGTGCCGCGACAGCACCCGGCCCGTCGTCGCGCAGATGTCGGCGCAGTCGAGGTTGGTGCGGATGCAACGGACCAGTTCCGCCACCGCGTGCTCGCTCAGACAGGCGTCCGCGCAGGCCGTACAGGTCTGTGCGCAGTCGAAGCAGGCCTCGATGCACTTCGCCAGCACCTGCCTGTCCACGCCGCCGAGGTCGGCGGGGTAGGTCTCCAGCATCACTCCGGCGTGTCCCATGGCATCGCTCCTTCCGGTCTCGAACGGGCGGCTCCGTGCGGCGGCGAGAACCCCGGCCGGTACGGCCGGGCCCGTCGAGCCCCGGCGCCCGGCCGGCTGTCCGATCGGGGGTCGTGACGGCCGAAAAGCTCGTCCAGCTCTTGGCCATACCCATCCGCAGAGACGTAAACGGAGAAGATCCCGTGTGCTGATCGACTTGCGGGGTAGTCGTGGGGGCACCGGAAATCGTGGAGGGACACCATGGGCTGGAGCTATCGAAAATCGATCAAGATGGGACCGTTCAGACTCAACCTCTCACGCGGCGGCGTCGGGCACAGCTTCGGCGGACGCGCCTTCCGCGTCACGAAGACGGCGGACGGGCGCCGTACCCTCACGGTGAACCTGCCCGGCGGCTTCCACTGGAGGAAGACGCTCAACTAGCTCGCGGGGGCGGCCGGCGCCTCGGGTGCGCCCCCGGCGCGCGCCCGTGGGCCCGTGCTCCTCTCATGCCTTTTCGGTCGCGGCTCCGGATGCCCGGTGAACGGCGTCGACGACCGCCTGAGTCGACGTCCGCCTGACCGGGCGGGGCCGCCATCCGGCGCTCGACGGACGGCACATCACTCCTCGGGGTGCAGGGCCGACGGCTTGTGCACCGCGGTCCCGCCGCTCTTCTCGCTGCGTACGAGGAACTGCGGGTCCTCGGGCGAGGCGGCCACCGTGCGGCCCGCCTCCTCCGTGCGCTCAGTGATCTTCTTTTCGACCTTGCCGGTCGCGGTGCCGCCGTGGCTCTTCCAGGTGACCTCGTCGCCCACGGACGGCTCTTCCTTCTTGCCTTTTTTACTCATACGCCCGGACCTACCCGGGGAAACGCGCCGTCCTCCCGGCGTCGCGCCCGAACGGCTCTTATTTCGGCAAAGCCCCCCGTGTGAAGCGCACGTGCGCGGGAGCCGGTGCGGGAGATCTCCGATTTGTTGCCCTCCTGCCGGGATTGCCACGGCGCGCTCCCGCGCACGGTGGGAGCATGGGACGGACCGTGCGGCTGACCGCGACCGTCACTCCCGGGGACGGTGGCCTGTACTGCGCGCGGTGCGTCCAGGTCGAGATGGCCTGCGAAGGGCACACGGTCGACGAGGCGCTGGATCGGCTCCGCCGCGCCCTGGAGCAGCACTTCGAGCAGCGGCCGGTGCCGCACCCGCCCCCGCACCCGCCGATCGTGGTGCCGATCGATGTCAGCCTGCCGGACTGAGCCTGCCGGGCCGAGCTTGCCGGGCTGAGCCTGCCGGGCCGAGCTCGCCGACCGATGGCCTCGTGATCGCGCCTGCACGGCTGAGCCTGCCGCGCTCCTCAGCACGCGCCGCACCCGAGGCCAGCACGGCGTGCGCTTGCGGGTGCGATGGGATCTTTACGGGTGAAGCGCCCGATCATCATGCTTGACCGGACATTGGTCGTCGGATGCGTGATCACTCCCCGGTGCGGCGCTTACCGTCGTGCTCGTACCATCCATGACCTCGGGGGAGTCTCATGCCTCTCTGCACAGCCGCTGTGCTGGCCGCCGCCCTGCTGTCGGGGCCGGCCGCCGTGCCGCCGGACCCGGCCCCGCCCGGAACGAGGGCCACCACGGACAAGAACAACGCCGCGACGCCGTCCACGGGCCGGCCGCAATCCGCGTCGCTGCCCGGCATGGCGCCCCAGGCCGGGGACTTTCCGTTCCCCATTCCCCAGGCGCCGCCATGGATGACTCCCAGCGGGACGGACGGCAGGCGGAACGACACGGGCACCGCTCCCGAATCGCCGGCCGCTCCGAGCGCGGCCGGAGCCTCCGGTACGGACGCCGGAAGTCCCGCCCAGACGTCGGACGGCCGGGCGGCCGGGGGGGAGAACGAGACCAAGTTCGTCCCGGTGATCGATCCGAAGACGCGCGACGTCTTCATCCAGCCCGTCCTCGCTTCCGGGGAGGCGCCGAAGCCGTTCACCTTCCGCCCCGTGCAGGGGGTCCAGACGACCAAGTCCTACCCGCAGCCCAGGGGACAGGAGAAGACGGCGCAGCAGAAGGCGCCGCGCCAGAAGACGGTCACCCGCCCCGGCCGGCACCATTCGCCGCGGCTGGTGAGCCCGCCCCGGACGGCCTGACGGACAGGCCCGTGTGAGCGGCCCGTCTGATCGGCCCGCCACACCGGTGCTGAGCCGGTGTGGCGGGCTCTTCCGGTGTCGCCGTCCGCAGGGGCCGGTAGGCGCGGGCGGTCGTGCGGGTGGCACGCCGCGCACCGCGTCCGGTACCGGGACCGATCGGTGCGTTCGCTCCGTGTCTCGTCACGCACCCGACCCGCCACCCAGCAACGACCTTTCCACGACTAAGGAAGCACGATCATGAATACCCGTCTGCTCGCCCTTGCCGCCCTGACCGCGGCGCTCTCGATGTCCGCGGCCTGCGGCAGTCAGGGCGACAACACCGCGGCTCCGGTCGCGGCCAACGAGACCGCCACGGACATGACCACCGAGACGCCCAGCCCGGAGGCGAGTGAGACCGTCTCCCCGAGCCCGTCGGCGTCGCCGGCGGTCTCCGGGACGCCCGTCGGCGCGGGCTGCTCCGCGCTGCCGGCCTCGGGCAAGGGCAGTCCCGCCGAACTGGCCAAGGTGCCGGTCGGCACCGCGCTCTCCGACATCCCGTCGTTGTCCACGCTGGCGCGTGTGGTGAAGAAGGCCGGACTGGCCGAGACGCTCAACTCCGCCCAGGACATCACGGTGTTCGCGCCCACGAACGAAGCGTTCAACAAGATCCCCAAGAGCCAGCTCGACCAGATGATGTCGAACCGCAAGTCGCTCCGGGGACTGCTGGCCTACCACGTGGTGAAGGGACGCAAGGCGCCGGCGGACATGCACGGCCAGCTGACCTCTCTCGAGGGCCGCAAGCTCACGGTCTCCGGGTCCGACTCCAGCCTCAAGGTCAACGACGCGGCGGTGACCTGCGGGAACATCGCGACGAGCAACGCCACCGTCTACACGGTCGACAAGGTCCTCATGCCGAGGTGACCGTACGTCGCTCCGCGACCGTCTTGTGGGGGTGAGCCGCACCGCGGCTCACCCCCGTTCGGTTTTGCGGAGCCGTTCTGCGGCGTCGCCGGCGGAGGTGGTTCCTCCGCGGATTCCGCGAAATCCGCGGACAGCGGGACGGACATACAGTCTTATTTCGCGTTTTTATTGTTGATGGCTGCTGCGACTCGCGTCAGCACGTCTCCGGGGCCGACGAGTGGTGTGTGACCTGCGGCCTATGTCCTGAAGCGGCTGATCCTCTTATTTGACCGGACACTGAGCGTCGGGTCCGTGATCGCCCGGCATCGTGCGCTTACCTTCGTTCTTGTACCGTCCACCAGATTTCGGGGGAAATTCTCATGCCTCTATGTACTGCCGTACTCGCCGCCGCTCTTCTTTCGGGTCCCGCGGGTGCGCCCGGCGACCAGGCTCCGCTGTCCGCCAGGGAGCCGATGTCGCCCGGCAAGCAGATCGCCGCACTGGCGATGAACCACCCGGAGGAGCCCGACTTCGTCGCCGCGAAGACGCTGGACATCCTGGACAAGGGCGCGAAGGTCGGCCCGTTCATGTCGGCCGACGACCAGGCCGAGAACCGGGCGAACGGTCCGGCGGCGAACGGCCGTCCCGCCAACCGGCCGGCGACCGGTACGCAGGCGAACGGCGGCGCGGGTGCCGCCGCCCCGCGCGGCGACGGCCCGACCGGGGCCGGCCCGAACGTTCCGCTGATCAGCCGGCCTGGCGACCAGGCGAACGGCTCGCAGCCGGCCAACGGCTCCATGTTCACGATGCCCGCCACCGGCAAGAACACCACCAACGGCGGCGGCGCGCCTCAGGACGTCTTCCTTCACCCCACGTCCAATCAGCCGACGTACACGAAGCTGTCCGGCAACGACTTCACCCGTAAGCCGACGACCCGGCAGACCGACGACGAGGACGCCGGCGCCTGGGTGCGGGAGATGCAGGGCTGGGGCATGCAGAAGCCGGGTAAGCCGAAGGCCGCCAAGCCCCAGGCCAAGCCCCAGGCCAAGCCCAAGGCCCAGTCCAAGGCGCCCATCTCCGACGACTTCTGGAACATGCCGGGCTGGGACTGAGCGCCCGCGCCGTCGTGAGGCGGGGCGGTGACACGAGGGAGGGGTGAGCCGGACCGGCTCGCCCCTCACCCGTGTCCGCGGGCCCTGGCGGCGCGGCGCAGGTCGACTACCTCCACCAGATCGGCGAGATCGAGATGGGCCGCGACCTCCTCGACGGAGGCGCAGTAGCCCACGTGGTAGCCCAGGTGGCGGACGCGCAGCAGCCCGCGGCCCTCGATGACCACCAGGTCCACCTCGTGCCCTTCCGGGCTCACCCACCTGCGCACGGGGGGAAGAGTAGGCAACGCCGGGTCATGGGCCGGTAAAGCGGCCCTGGTCGAGCCGCCATGCCGCCCAATACGGACATAAGACTCCAAGCATGGCGAAAGCGCGCTCGATCTCCGGGTATGAGGGCAACCGTCGGGGAACGGGGATCGGGCCGGGGTGATCGGCATGACGAGCGGGTGGACGTTCGAGGGACAGCCCAGCGCCATCGGCGGGGGCGCCATGACGCTCGTGGCCGGGGGATCGTTCTGCGTGTCGGCCCGGAACGGCGACATCCTGCCCGGGTCGGCGCAGGGGATCTACTACGCCGACACCCGGCTGCTGTCCCAGTGGGAGCTGCGCGTCGACGACGGCCCGGTCGAGGAGCTCCAGGTCCTCACGGGCGAGCCGTACCACGCGACCTTCGTCGGCCGGGCGGCGCCCCGTCCGGGGCAGGCGGAGAGCACGCTGCTGGTCGTGCGCGACCGGTACGTCGGCGGCGGGCTGTCGGAGGAGATCACCATCCGCAACATGTCCCACGAGCCGGCCGGCTGCATGGTGACCCTGCACGTCGGCTCCGACGTGTGCGACCTGTTCGAGGTGAAGACCCACCGGGTGCACTGGGTGGCCGACGTGACGACCGCGGCGGAGGAGCGGTCGCTGCGCATGTTCTCCATCAGCAAGGGCCGGGGAGCGCGGGTGGCGGCCAAGGCCGACGGCACCCCGATCCTGCCGGTGGTCAACCCGCGCCTGCTCGTCTTCCGCGCGGTGGTTCCGCCGCGGGGCGAGTGGACGGCCTACGTCCAGGTCAACCCGATCATCGAGGGGGCCGAGACCGAGCCGTGGTACTCGGGGAAGCGGCTGTCGCCTGCGCTGGCGCAGCGGGCGGGCCGGTTGTTCGAGTGGCGCAGGCGCCTGCCCGAGGTGACGACGACCAACGTCTCCCTGGCGGGGATCCTGCGCCAGGCCTTCGACGACCTCGGCGCGCTGCGGCTGTTCGACCCCGAGCACCCCGAGCTGCCGCCCACCGTCGCCGCCGGGGCGCCCTGGTTCATGACGCTGTTCGGCCGTGACTCGCTGCTGACCTCGTGGCTGGCCCTGCCGCTCGACCCCGACCTGGCGTACGGCACACTGTGCCGGCTGGCCGATCTGCAGGGCACCGAAATCGACCAGCTGACCGAGGAGGAGCCCGGCAAGATCATGCACGAGCTGAGGTACGGCGCCCGGCAGGACGACACGTCGGCCGGCGGGCGCGCCTACTACGGCTCGGTGGACGCCAGCCCGTTGTTCGTCATCCTCCTCGGCGAGCTGCGCCGATGGGGCCTGCACCGGGAGTCGATCGAGCGGCTGCTCCCGCACGCAGACGCCGCGCTGGAGTGGATCGAGCGGTACGGCATGCGCGACGGGTTCCTGTGGTACCAGCGCAAGACCGACCAGGGCCTGCTCAACCAGGGCTGGAAGGACTCCTTCGACGGCATCAACTACGCGGACGGCACGATCGCCCGGCCACCCGTCGCCCTGGCGGAGGTGCAGGGCTACGTCTACGCCGCCTGCGTCGCCCGCCACTACTTCGCCCGCGAGGCGGGCGACACCGAGACCGAGCGGCGCTACCGGGACCGCGCCGCCGAGTTGCGCGCCCGGTTCAACGAGCGGTTCTGGCTGCCCGACCGCGGCTACTTCGCCGTCGGGCTCGACCACGACGGCCGGCCGATCGACGCCCTCGCCTCCAACATGGGCCACTGCCTGTGGTCGGGCATCGTCGACCGCGACAAGGCGGCGGCCGTGGCCGCGCACCTGCTGTCACCGCGGATGTTCACCGGCTTCGGCGTCCGCACCCTCGCCTCCGACATGGGCGCCTACAACCCCATGAGCTACCACAACGGTTCCGTCTGGCCGCACGACAGCGCGCTCACCGCGGCCGGGCTCATGCGCTACGGCTTCGTGGAGGAGGCCCAGCGCATCGCCATGGGGCTGCTCGACACCGCCCGCGCCTTCGGCGACCGGCTGCCGGAGCTGTTCTGCGGGTTCGACCGGGAGGAGTTCGGCGTGCCGGTGCCATACCCGACCTCGTGCTCGCCGCAGGCGTGGGCCTCGGCCACCCCGGTACAGCTCGTACGGCTCCTGCTCCGCATCGACCCGTGGGTGCCCAGCGGCAGGGTGTGGATCGCGCCGGTGCTGCCGGAGGGATTCGGGGACCTGCGCATCTCCGGGCTGCCGCTGGCGGGCACGCGGGTGGACCTGGAGGCCTGGGAGGGCAGCGGCGAGGTGCGGGTGTGCGGCCTGCCCGAGGGAGTGCGCCTCATCCCGGAGCCGCGCCCGCCGAAGAGATCCGGCGCCCGCTCCTGACCCACCGCCGCTCCCGGGCCGGCCGCCGATCGGCCGGGGCATAGTGGAGCCATGGCCGAGGATCTCAACTACTACTCGACGCTCATCGCGGTCGCCGACGACTGCCCGGTGGACGCCGCGGAGGTGCCCAAGCCCAGGGGCGGCAGGCCCACCGTCGCCGTCCTGCAGTACGAACTGATCTCCGGCGCGCCGTACGGCCTGACGCAGGAGGACGTGCTGTTCGAGACCTGGCTGCGCCGGCAGGACCCGCCGCCGCGGGACCTGTCGGAACAGCGGCGCGCGGAGCTCAGGAAGGAGTTCTTCTCCCGTTCCCAGGCCTGCCTGCGGGCGTCGCCCCTGCCCAAGAAGCACGGCTGGGGGTTGCTGTTCGACCGGGACGGCCGGATCGCGCTGTGCCCGATGGAGTCGGAGGAGTACCGGCGCCTGGTGGAGGGTCAGGCCGGCGGCACCGGAGGCAGCGGCCCGGGGGACAGCGGCCCGGGAGACAGCGGTACGGGCGGTGACGGCGTGCGCGTGCTCAAGGCGATGCGTTCGCGCCGCTCCTGACGCCGTCCGCTCCCACGGGCGGACCGCGCGAGTTTGCCGGGAGCGGCCAGGGGTACGCCCGGTTGTTCCGCGGAGGCCGGTAGAAGTCGGCAGAGGCCGGCAGAGGCCGGCGGATCTCAGCGGAGTTCAGCCGGGCGCGGCCGGGGAGGGCGGGCGTCATGAGCGGAGTCGAACTCAGCGTGCGGATCCCCGTCGGCGGGGTCGTGCTCGACGCGGACGTCGTGGTCCCCGGGGAGGCCAGGGGGGCGGTGCTGTTCGCCCACGGCAGCGGCAGCGGGCGGCACAGCCCGCGCAACCGGTACGTCGCGGGGGAGCTGCAGCGGGCCGGGCTGGCCACCGTCCTGGCCGACCTGCTCACGGTGGAGGAGGAGCGCGCCGACGCCGTCACCGGCCATCTGCGCTTCGACATCGGCCTGCTGGCGGAACGGGTGGCCGGGCTGGCCGACCGGCTGCCCGGGGACGAGGCCGTCGGCGGCCTGCCCGTCGGGCTGTTCGGCGCGAGCACGGGCGCCGCCGCCGCGCTCGTCGCCGCGGCGGCGCGGCCCGCCGGCGTCGGGGCG
>NZ_JBFAOO010000179.1:0-14999 GCF_040675265.1 Microbispora sp. NPDC049633 | reverse complement strand
CGCGACGGGCAGCCCGGCGCGCCCCGCGAGGCGGCGGCGGTTGTTGCGCAGCGCCTCGAATCCGGCGGCCCCGAGGACGGGGACGCGCTCGGTGACCGACCCGGGCACGTTCTGCCCGAGCCCGGCCACGGCGACGTCGACGGCATCCTCGGCCATCACGCGATAGGTGGTGTACTTGCCGCGCGACGATGACCAGGCCGGGCTCGGGCCGGATGACCGCGTGCTCCCGGGAGAGCTTGACGGTTTCCGACCCCGATCCGCCGAGCAGCGGGCGCAGGCCCGCGTAGACGCCCTCGATGTCGCCGGGGGTGAGCGGCGTCCGCAGCACGGCGTTGACGTGCTCCAGGATGTAGCCGATGTGGACCCGGGTGGGGGCCGGCTCGACCTTGTCGAGGTCCCAGGGGGTGTCGGTGGTGCCGACGATCCAGTGCGGACCCCAGGGGATGACGAACAGCGCGCTCTTCTCGGTGCGCAGGATCAGCCCGGTGTCGAGCCGGATCTTCTCCCTGGGCACGACGAGGTGCACGCCCTTGGACGCCTGGACGGTCACCGACCCCCGCGAGCCCGGCGACGCCCCCGCGAGCCGCTGGATCTCGTCGGTCCACACGCCGGTGGCGTTGATCACCTGGCGGGCCCTGACCCGCAGCTCCACGCCCCCTCCAGGTCGCGCACCACCGCGGCTGTGGCTGAGCGCCGACGACCAGGACGTCGAACTCGTCCTCGGCCAGCCTCCGCAGCGCCGCCTCCCGAGCGCGGGGACCAATGGGTACAGACATATCGGTGTTGACTCCCTCGTTGTCCAGGCGGGTCAGTCGACGTCGACCCAGTCGAGCGTCCGCTGGACGGCCTTGCGCCATCCGGCGTAACCGCGCTCGCGCCGCTCGTCGCTCCAGGTGGGCTCCCAGCGGCGGTCCTCGTGCCAGTTCCGCTTGAGGTCGTCGGTGGACTTCCAGAAGCCGACGGCGAGCCCGGCGGCGTACGCGGCGCCGAGCGCGGTGGTCTCGGCGACCACCGGGCGCGACACCGGGACGCCGAGGATGTCGGCCTGGAGCTGCATGCACAGCTCGTTGGCCGTCACGCCGCCGTCCACCCGCAGCACGTCGAGGACGACGCCGGAGTCCTGCTCCATCGCGCCGACCACGTCCTTGGTCTGGTAGCAGATCGACTCGAGCGTGGCGCGGGCCAGGTGGGCGTTGGTGTTGTAGCGGGACAGGCCGACGATGGCCCCCCGGGCGTCGGAGCGCCAGTAGGGCGCGAACAGGCCGGAGAAGGCGGGCACGAAGTAGACGCCGCCGTTGTCCTCGACCTGCCGGGCGAGCGCCTCGCTCTGCGACGCCCCGGAGATGATGCCGAGCTGGTCGCGCAGCCACTGCACGGCCGAGCCGGTGACCGCGATCGACCCCTCCAGGGCGTACACGGGCTTGACCGAGCCGAACTGGTAGCAGACCGTGGTGAGCAGTCCGTGCCGGGAGCGCACGAGCTCGGTGCCGGTGTTGAGCAGCAGGAAGTTGCCGGTGCCGTAGGTGTTCTTGGCCGTGCCGGGCTCGAAGCACACCTGGCCGACGGTGGCGGCCTGCTGGTCGCCGAGGTCGCCCGACAGCGGCACCTCCCCGCCGAGCGGGCCGCTCGCGCGCGTCACGCCGTACAGGTCGGGGTTGGAGGAGGGCCGGATCTCGGGGAGCATCTGGCGGGGGACGCCGAAGAACGACAGCAGCTCGTCGTCCCAGTCGAGCGTCTCCAGGTTCATCAGCATCGTGCGGCTGGCGTTGGTGGGGTCGGTGACGTGGACGCCGCCGTCGACGCCGCCCGTCAGGTGCCACAGCAGCCAGGTGTCGGTGTTGCCGAAGATCGCGTCACCGCGCTCGGCGGCCTCGCGGACGCCGGGGACGTTCTCCAGGATCCACTGGATCTTGCCGCCGGAGAAGTAGGTGGCGGGCGGCAGGCCGGCCTTGCGCCGGATCACCTCGCCCTTGCCCTCCCGTTCCAGGGCGGAGGCGATGCGGTCGGTGCGGGTGTCCTGCCACACGATGGCGTTGTAGTAGGGCCGGCCGGTGCGCCGGTCCCAGACGACCGCGGTCTCGCGCTGGTTGGTGATGCCGAGCGCCGCGAGGTCGGAGGCCTGCAGGCCCGCGGTCCGCATCGCGGTCTCGACGACCGCCCGGGTGCGCTCCCAGATCTCGGTCGGGTTGTGCTCGACCCAGCCCGCCTGCGGCAGGATCTGCTGGTGTTCCAGCTGGTGCCGGGCGACCTCGTTGCCGCCGTGGTCGAAGATCATGAAGCGGGTGCTGGTCGTCCCCTGGTCGACCGCGCCGACGTAGTCTGCCATTCTCGTTACGCCTCTCGTCTCGTATGAGCTCGGGTGAGCCGGGCGTTGCCGGCCTCGGCCTGGGGGTGATCAGCTCGCCTGCGCGGCGGGCTCCGGCGTACGGCCGGGCTCGGGCGCGTCCGTACGCGGCAGGAAACGGGCGACCAGGAGCTGGTAGAGCCCGGCGCCGACGACGCCGCCGACCAGCGGGCCGATGATCGGCACCCAGAAGTAGAGCCCACCGTACTGGTCGCGGAACGCCGAGCCGTACCCCGTGAAGAACGAGGCGAGGCGCGGGCCGAAGTCGCGCGCGGGGTTGATGGCGTAGCCGGCGTCGGTCCCCCACGCCATGCCGATCGCGACCACGAGCAGGCCGACGATGACCGGCGCGAGGTTGGCGAGCGGCGCCGAGTTGCGCTCGTCGGAGATCGCGAGGATCAGGAACAGCAGGATCGCCGTGCCGATGATCTGGTCGCGCAGCGCCCCCCACTGGGTGACCGGCAGCGTGCCGTTGCCGGGGAGGGTGGAGAAGACCCCCTGCGTCTTGATCGTGTGCCCGGGGTCCACCTTGGCCAGGACCTCGGCGTAATTCCACCGGACGAGCAGCGCCGCCACGAAGGCGCCCGCGGTCTGCGCCAGCGCGTACGGCAGGACCTTGCGCCAGGAGAAGCCCTTGAAGACGGCGAGGGCGACCGTGACGGCCGGGTTGAGGTGGGCGCCGCTGATCCGGGCGGCCGTGTAGACGCCGAGGGTCACGCCCAGGCCCCACGCCCAGGCGATGCTGTCGTGGTCGCCGATGCCGCCGGCCACGACCTGCGCCACGACGCCGACGCCGAACAGGATGAGGATCGCCGTGCCCGCGAACTCGGCCGCCAGCTCGCCCAGGAGCCGCGGGCCACTTCGCCCTTCCGCCATCTGTCTCCTCCTTGACCACGCCCGTCACTTCTCCGAAGTGCTCGCTGTGAACACCGCCGGTCGTCCGGACGCTAAACGGCCCCCAAGGGAGCGTCAATGAAAGATCGTCGGCATTGTCGAACACTGGTCACATTCGTGCCGCCGTACTACGCTCCCCCGGCATGACGCGAAAAATCGCAGCTCGCGCAGGCCCGTCCGGCGGGATGTCGACAGTGTCGAACGCCTGCCGACGCGGCTAGGATCCGGGGCGTGCCAGGTCCGGTCCAGTCCATCGAGCGCGCCGCCGCGATCCTGCGGCTGCTCGCCCAGGGATCGGGGCGGCTCGGCCTCACCGAGATCGCGAACTCCCTGGGGCTGGCCCGCGGCACGGCGCACGGCATCCTGCGCACCCTCCAGCTCGTCGGCTTCGTCGAACAGGACGAGGCGACCGGCAAGTACCAGCTCGGCGCCGCGCTGCTGCATCTGGGCACCAGCTACCTCGACGTGAACGAGCTCCGCTCGCGGGCGATCAACTGGGCCGACGCCCTGGCCGCGCGCAGCGGCGAGGCGGTGCGGATCGGCACCCACCTCCAGGGCAAGGTCCTGGTGGTCCACCACGTCTTCCGGCCCGACGACAGCCTGCAGACGCTCGACGTCGGCATGCTGCTGCCCATGCACGCCACGGCGATCGGCAAGGCGCTGCTCGCCTACGACGCCAACGCGGCCGCCGCCATCCAGGACGCGGTGCGGGGCGGGGAACTGGAGCAGTTCACCCGCCGCACCGTGCGTACGCAGAGGGAGATGTCCCGCGTGCTCGCGGCCGTGCGCGAGCACGGCTGGGCGTCCGACGCCGACGAGACAGGCATGGGCGAGGCCGGGGTGGCGGCCCCGATCCGGGGGTACGGAGGACTCGTGGTGGGCGCGATGGGCATCTCCGGCGCCACCGAGCGGATCTGCGACTCCGGCGGGCGTCCCCGTCCCGAACTGGTGGGCTATGTGCGCGACGCGGCGCGGGCCGTCTCCCGCGACCTCGGCGCCTCCCGCTGGTGACCCTCCCCACCCCACACGCATCCGCCCCCTTAGGCAGGCCGCCGTGACCCAGCGATATGTCATGTCCATCGACCAGGGCACCACCTCGACCCGGTGCATCCTCTTCGACCAGCGCGGCCGGCTGGTCTCGGTGACGCAGCGGGAGCACAAGCAGCGCTTCCCCCGCCCCGGCTGGGTGGAGCACGACCCCGTCGAGATCTGGCGCAACCTGGAGCGGATCGGTCCGGAGGCGCTCGCCCAGGCGGGCATCGGGCCCGGCGAGGTCGCCGCCGTCGGCATCGCCAACCAGCGGGAGACGACGGTGCTGTGGGACCGGCGCACCGGCGCGCCCGTCACCCCCGCGGTCGTCTGGCAGGACACCCGGACCGGCGCCCTGGTCGACGAGCTGTCCCGCCGCCTCGACGCACATGTGGTGCGCGAGCGCTGCGGCCTGCCCCTGGCCACGTACTTCTCCGCCCCCACGGTCCGCTGGCTGCTGGACCACACCGACGGGCTGCGCGAGCGCGCGGAACGCGGCGAGGTCCTGTTCGGCACGATGGAGAGCTGGCTCATCTGGAACCTCACCGGCGGCCCGGACGGCGGCGTCCACGTCACCGACGTCACCAACGCCAGCCGCACGCTGCTGATGAACCTGCGCGACCTCGACTGGGACCCGGTCCTGCTCGATTTCTTCGGCATCCCCCGGGCGATGCTGCCGCGGATCCGCCCGTCCAGCGAGATCTACGGCGTGGCCCGGCGGGTGCTGCCCGGCGTGCGGATCTCGGCCGCGCTCGGCGACCAGCAGGCCGCGCTGTTCGGGCAGACCTGCTTCCACCGCGGCGAGGCCAAGTGCACCTACGGCACGGGCGCGTTCCTGCTGCTCAACACCGGAACCGAGCCGGTCGTCTCCACCCACGGCCTGCTCACCACGGTCGGCTACCGGATCGGCCACCAGCCCGCCGTGTACGCCCTGGAGGGCTCCATCGCGGTCACCGGCGCCCTCGTGCAGTGGTTCAGGGACGGGCTCGGGCTCATCGGGACCGCCCCGGAGATCGAGACCCTGGCCCGCACGGTCGACGACAACGGCGGCTGCTACATCGTCCCGGCGTTCTCCGGGCTGTTCGCGCCCCACTGGCGCAGCGAGGCCCGCGGCGTCATCGTCGGGCTCACCTCGTACATCACCAAGGGCCACCTCGCCCGCGCCGTGCTGGAGGCCACGGGCTGGCAGACCCGCGAGGTGGTGGACGCGATGAACGCCGACGCGGGCATCGCGCTCACCACCCTCAAGGTCGACGGCGGCATGACGTCGGACAACCTGCTCATGCAGTTCATCGCCGACGTGCTGGACGTGCCGGTGGTCCGGCCCATGGTCGCGGAGACCGTCTCCCTCGGCGCCGCGTACGCCGCCGGGCTCGCCGTCGGCTACTGGCCCGACCTGGAGGGCCTGCGGCGCAACTGGCACCGCGCCGCCCAGTGGACGCCGGCGATGGACCCCGGACGGCGCGAGAACGAGTACGACAACTGGCGGCGGGCGGTGGAGCGCGCCCTCGGCTGGATCAAGCCCTCCGCCGGCTGATCACGACGTGGGGCCGATGTCGGGCTCGGGCTCGGGCATCGCCGACTCCTCGCCGGTCGCCGGCGGCGTCTCGGCGGCCGGCGTCTCGATGTCGGCCGCACCGCCGATCATCTCCTCCAGCCCCCCGTCGTCGGGCTCGGGCGTCAGCGGCTCGGGCGAGGTGCCCCTCGCGTCGTACGCTCCGGATCTGTCCGCCACCACGTCCGCGTCTCCTCCCACGTGTCCTGTCCGCTGTCCGCCGGTCCCCCCGGCCTGCGGATCGCGCATGACCGCTCACCTGCCCCCGTCGTACGGCCTTAATTCATCCTCGCAGGGGCCCCTCACGCGTACGCGCCGCCCCGGGGCTCTTGTGCTCGATTCAGTGACCAAATAGTGTGATCCGGTCAAACAATCGGGGAAGGGCACATGACCAGAGCAGGACGGCCGCCACAGGATCCGGCACGCCAGATGGAGCGGGCGCACCGCATCCTCGACGCCGCCGCCGAGCTGATCGGCCGCTGGGGCTACGACAAGACGACGATCGACGATGTCGCCAGGCAGGCCGGGGTCGCGAAGGGCACGATCTACCTGCACTGGAGGACGCGCGACGCCCTCTTCGCCGCACTGCTGCGCAGGGAGCGGGTGCACATGCTCGAAGAGGTGCGCCGGAGCCGCCCCGCCACCCCGCGCGAGCTGTTCGCCGGGATCGCCGCCGGCCTGCTGCGCCGGCCGCTGCTCAAGGCGGCGCTGGTCGGCGATTCGGAGGTGCTCGGCAAGCTCGTCAGGCAGAAGCGGCAGGGCCCCGGCGCGATGAACATGGGCGAGGCGTTCGACGCCTACTATGCCGCGCTGACCGCGGCGGGCGCGGCCAGAGACCTGTCGGGCGACCACGTCCTGGTGATCGGCTCGATCATGTACGGGTTCCTCACCGTGCCGTGGCTCCTCCCCGGAGGGCCCCCGCCCGAGGAGCGGCTCGCCGAGCTGCTCGCCGACATGATCGAGCGCGCCACCGGTACCGGACGCGCGTTGCCCGAGGACGCGGCGCGTGCCGTCGGACGGGCCACCCTCGGCTATCTCGACACGATCGAGGACGTCGCCCGGCGGAAGCTGGCGGACTCCCTTAGCCTTTCGAGGAGCGTGTGACATGAGGGCTGTCATCCCGCTGGACGATCCCGCCGCCGACCTCGCCACCGTGGGCGGCAAGGGCGCGTCTCTGGCCACGCTCGCCAGGGCGGGGCTGCCCGTGCCCGGCGGCTTCCACATCACCACCGAGGCCTATCGGGCCTTCGTGGCGGACATCCGTGAGGAGACGCTGTCCGCCGCCGCGTCGGGCGACGCCGAGCGGATCGCGACCCTGTTCGCCGGGCGCCAGGTGCCCGAGCCGATCGCCGCGGAGATCCGCGCCGCCCACGCGGCGCTGGGCGGCGACGTCGCGGTGGCCGTGCGGTCGTCCGCCACCGCGGAGGACCTTCCCGGCATGTCGTTCGCCGGGCAGCAGGACACCTTCCTCAACGTCACCGCCGACGGGCTGCTCGACGCGGTGACGCGCTGCTGGGCCTCCCTTTGGAACGCCCGCGCGATCGCCTACCGGGACAGGAACGGCGTGCCGCACGACGACGTCGCCCTGGCCGTCGTGGTCCAGGAACTGGTGGACGCCGACGCGGCGGGCGTCATGTTCACGGCCGATCCCGTCACCGGCGCCCGCGGCGCGACGGTGATCAACGCGTCGTGGGGCCTGGGCGAGGCCGTGGTCGGCGGCCAGGTCACCCCCGACGTCGTCGTCGTCGCGGGCGGCGCGGTCGTCGAGGAGCGGGCCGGGGACAAGACGGTCATGACCGTCCGCGTGCCCGGCGGCACCCGCGAGGAGCCGGTGCCCGAGGACATGCGCCGGATCCCCGTGCTCACCGGGACGCAGGCCCTCGCGCTCGCCGATCTGGGCGCGCGCGTCCAGGCGCTCTACGGCACGCCGATGGACGTGGAGTGGGTCCGGCACGCCGGTGCGTTCGCCGTCGTCCAAGCCCGGCCGATCACCGCCTCCGGGCCGCGGGTGGAGGAGTGGAACGACAGTCTCAAGGGCGACTACCTGTGGACGTCCGGCAACCTCGGTGAGGCCATCCCCGACGTCATGACGCCCATCACCTGGTCGTTCGTCCGCCTGTTCATCAACGAGGCCATGTCGGCCTCCGCGCTGCCCGGCTTCGACCTGATCGGCAACATCGGCGGCCGCTTCTACATGAACCTGAGCATCGCCGTCTCCGTCGCCCGGGCGCTGGGCATGGGGAGCAAGCTCGGCGCGATCGAGCAGGTCTTCGGCAGGCTGCCGCCGGGCCTGGACGTGCCGCCGCTCGGGATGTCCCGGCGGCGGATCATCACAACGGTGCTGCCCATGGCCGTACGCATCCGGCGCAGGGTCAGGGCGAACCTCAAAGGCATGCGGGCCTTCCTGTCCACCTCCCGGGAGCGGTGCGAGGAGCTGCGCGCCGCGATCCGGTCCACCTCGTCGGCGCCGGAACTGGCCGACCTGTGGTCGCGGTCCGTCGAGCCGCATTTCGTCACGGCCTGCCGCATGCTCGAGGCCGCGGGCCGGCAGGACGGCAGCTCGCTCGTCCTCACCCGCGACAGGCTGCGCAAGACGGTGGGCGAGGCCGACGCGGAGGCCATCTTGACGGGCGCGGCCGGCGAGGGCGAGCTGGCCAGCCTCGGCCTGATCACGGGGCTGAGCCGGCTGGCCTCGGGCGAGATCACCAGGGAGACCTTCGCCCGGCTCTACGGCCACCGCGGCCCGCACGAGTTCGAGGTGTCCGTCCCGCGCCCCGGGGAGGACCCCGCCTGGATCGACGCCCAGCTCGCGGGGCTGCGGGACATACGGGCCGGCGCGGACGGCCTGCTGGCCCGGCAGCGCGAAGCGAGGGAGGAGGCGTGGGCGCGGCTCGCCCGGCGCCACCCCCGCCGCGAGGCCGGGATGCGGGCCAGGGTCGCGCGCTGGGCCGGGGTGGTGCGTGACCGCGAGGCCACCCGATCGGAGGTCGTCCGCGCGTTCTGGGTGCTGCGGGCCTTCGTCCTGCGGGCCGGCGAGCTGACCGGCCACGGCGACGACCTGTTCCACCTCTACCTGGACGAGCTGCTCACCGTGCTCCGCGGCGACGCCACCCCGCTGGAACGGGTGCCCGTCCGGCGGGCGACGTACGAGATGTACGCGGCGCTCCCGCCGTATCCGACGCTCATCGTGGGCCGGTTCGACCCGGTCCGCTGGGCGGCCGACCCCGGCAGACGCGCCGACATCCACGATGCCCGAGGCGCCGTCCCCCCGGCCGAGGACGCCGTGACCGGCTTCCCCGGCGCGCCCGGCGTGGTCGAGGGAATCGCCAGGGTGATCGCCCGGCCCGAGGACGGCGATCGGCTCCAGCCCGGCGAGATCCTGGTCACCACGCTCACCAACGTGGGTTGGACGCCGCTGTTCCCGCGCGCGGCGGCCGTGGTCACCGACGTCGGGGCGCCGCTGTCGCATGCCTCCATCGTCGCCCGCGAACTGGGCATCCCCGCCGTGGTGGGCACCGGAAACGCCACCACTCGGGTGCGCGACGGGGACAAGATCAGAGTCGACGGCGCCCGCGGCACGGTGGAACTGCTCGGCGAGTGACGGCTCGCCCGGGTCCTCGGAAAGGTGTGGCCGTCCGCCGCTCACGAGACCGGGCCGACGCCGGGCCGACGCCGCCCAGCACCTCCATCCGGCCGAGGCCGGCGCGGCCGATCGCCGCGAAGGCCATGTCGGCAGCGTGAGCACGTTCACGGGTGGATTGCCGATGATGACGATGGCGGTGACGGCCGGCCCTCATGCGTACGGCCCGGCCTCCCGCGGGTAGACGACAGGTCATCCGGAGCGGCGAGGAGTGGGCGGGATGGACAGGCGGCGGCGTGACCTGGTCGACCGGGACCTGGAGGATGCGGCGGCGGACCTGCTGGCGCACGATCCCCGCCTGCGCGCCCTGGACGTGCGGGTCCGCTTCGACTGCGGGGTGGCGCACGTCGAGGGCGATGTGCGGGCCGCCGCCGACCTCGCCATGCTGCGCGAGCGCCTCGGCCGCCTGGCGGGAGTGCTGGCGGTGTGGGACAGGGTGCGGGTCGCGGGCGTCATGCCCCGGGTCGTCGACCTCGGCTGCGGGGACACCAAGCAACACCGTGACAATCTCGGCGTCGACCTCCGGCCCGGACCGGCCGTCGACGTGCTGGCCGACCTGGCTCGCGGGGTGCCGCTGGCGGACGAGTCGGTGGACCAGGTCTTCGTGGTGCACGTGCTGGAGCACCTGGCCGACTATCTGCCCCTGCTGCGCGAGTGCCACCGCGTGCTGCGGCCCGGCGGCGTGCTGCACGTCCTCGCGCCTTGGTGGCGGCACGTCAACGCGGTGGCCGATCCCACGCACGTCCGGCTTATCGACGTGCAGACGTTCAAGCACCTGTGCCGTCCCGACGACGCGGGCCGGTGCTGGTATCCGCTGCTGGTCACGCGCGACGAGTCCACGGTCTTCGCGGACCTGGTTCCGCTTAGGGGCGGCCGGGAGCCCGCCGGAGAGCGATGGCTGGCCCGCTTCTTCGACTGACCGAGCGGGCGCCGGTTCGTGAGCGGCTGACGCCGAGTCGCCGAGTCCGGCCGCCCGTGAAGTAATTCCTTGCCCAAGATGTTCTCCCGACAAGGCCCGCGCCCCCAGTTGGGCGGCATCGTGGGTAAGTGGTGTGGGATCACGGGGGTGGGCAGATGGAGCAGGGTGTCCCCGATTCCCGGGACCAGGGGTTGCTGCGCGCGCTGACCGGGATGTTGGAGGCCAGCCATCTGGTGGCGTTCGAGGACATACCCTCGCTGATCAGCCGGCACGAGCGCGAGGCGGGCTTCGAGGAGATCGGCGTCTACGTGGCCGACCTGCAGCAGAGCGTGCTGCGCCGGTTGTGCGGCCATGGCGAGGACGCCGCCCAGCCGGAGGAGCTGAAGATCGACACCACGCTCGCCGGGCGTGCCCTGCAGGAGGTGCGCCTGCTCCGGACCGGCTCCGAGGGAGACGGACCGAGCCAGTGGTGGGTGCCCATGCTGGACGGCACGGAGCGCCTCGGCGTGCTCCACATGACCCCCACGTCGGAGGACGACGGGCTCGAGGAGCGCATGCGGCACGTGGCGTCCCTCATCGCGCTGATCGTCGTGAGCAAGCGCTCCTTCAGCGACTGTCACGCGCGCCTGGTCCGGAGCCGCCCGATGAACGTGGCGGCGGAGATGCAGTGGAACCTGATGCCACCGCTGACGTTCGCCACGCCGGAGGTGACGATCGGCGCCGTGCTCGAACCGGCGTACGAGATCGGCGGCGACGCTTTCGACTACTCCACCTTCGGCTCACTCGCACACGTCGGGGTCTTCGACGCGATGGGCCACGACGTGTCGGCCGGGCTGACCGCCAACCTGGCCGTGGCCGCCTGCCGCAACCACCGCCGGCAGGACATGGACCTGGTGCGCAACAGCGAGGCCATCGAGAGGGTTCTGATCGACGAGTTCGGTCGTGGCGACCGCTTCGTGACCGGGGTCATCGGCGACCTCGACCTCGAGACCGGCGTGTTCACCTGGGTCAACCGCGGCCACCACGCGCCGGTGCTGATCCGCCACGGCCGCTGGACGTCCACCCTGAACTGCCCGCCCGCCCACCCGATGGGGCTCGACCTCGGCCTGCCCGTCATGCTCTGCCGCGAGCAGTTGGAGCCCGGCGACCGGATCCTCCTCTACACCGACGGCATCACCGAGATGCGCAGCCCCGACAGCGGCGAGTTCGGCCTGGGCCGGTTCGTCGAGTTCATGATCAAGCAGAACGCCGCCGGGCTGCCGGTGCCCGAGACGCTGCGCCGGCTCATCCGGACCGTGCTGGAGTATCACGACAACCGCCTGCACGACGACGCCACCGTGCTGCTCGTCGAGTGGCACGGCAACGCGCACGAGAAGCTCAGCCCTTGACCCGTCCCTGGAACGCCGCCTGTCGCGACCGCCGCCCGCACGGATTCAGAACCGGTAGCGGAGAACGCGTGCCCCTTGCCGGGACAAGGCCGTGCTGCGGGCGGTGAGACGGGTCAGCGCGCGCAGGGGTTGCGGGAACCGGGCTACTTCCGGTGCGCGGGTGAGGATCTGCTCCTCGACCAGTTCGAGGCCGGCGTCCCAGGACTCTGGTTCGTGCGGGTCGTCGAAGCCCTGGGCGGCTTTGATGCCGAGTGCCTTGATGGTCGGGTGGTACTTCATGGCCCAGGCCGCGAAGCGGGTGTAGCCGTTGAGCGCGAGCTCGCCCGAAGGGAAGTGGCCGGTCAGCGCGCGGGTCATCGCCTGGAAGGAGTCGCCGGGCATGAAGGGCAGCAGCCCCTCGGCGACGATCATCGCCGGCCGGTCGCCGGGGATGGCTGTCAGCCAGTCGGAGCTGGTGAGGTCGGCTCCGACCAGGTGGGAACGGCCGGGCAGACATTCGGCCCGCAGGTGCACCACTTCCGGGTAGTCGATGTCGTACCAGTCGACGCCGGGCGGGGGATCACAGCGGAACATCCTGGTGTCCAGGCCGCAGCCCAGGTCGAGCACCACGCATCCGGGATGAGCGGCGATGTAGGCGCGGACGACGCCGTCGAGCTTCTTGGCGCGCAGTGCCGTGGTGAGGACGAGGCTGGGCTTGACCTTCAGCTTGCCGAAGTCGTAATCGATGGTGCCGGCCAGGTCGGCGGAGAGCGTATCGCCGAGGATCGGGCTGGGCTGCCCGGCGTCCAGGGCTCTGGCGTGGAGAGTGAGCAGCAGCGTTTCCTGGATCAGCCCGAGTTCGGGTTGCCGGCGGTGCATGGGGATTCCTTAACGGCGTAGCGGATGACGGGCCGCGAGGTTCTGCAGCCACGTCAGGGAGTCGTGGGCGGCCTTGATGCGCTCGGTGCGGTGCCTATCGCCGCCCGCGATGTCGAGCCCCTCGTCGGCGATCTCGCCGAACGCGCTCAGGCTTTCGAGCTTGCGCTGGATGACCTTCTGCCAGGCGTCGTCTTCGATGCGGTAGTAGGAGGTGCGATCCCCGGGCCTTCTCACCTTCTTGACCAGGCCGATGGCCGTGAGGAAGCGCATGTTCGAGGTGAGCGAGGCCCGGCTGGCCTGGATGACCTCCGCGATCTGGCCGGCGGACTGCTCGGCCGGATCACAGATCATGAGCCAGCCGAGGATGCGTCCGGTGATGGGCGGCAGCCCCCACTCCTCGACGCAGAAGGCTGCCACCCGTTCCACCCAGCGGAGCAGCCGGTCCTCCTGCTGTTCCTCAGTGCTCATCGTCGCGCCCTCCGTTGTCGATCGTGTGGCGGTTCACTGTGTCATGGCGGCCACCGACTCGTAGGTGGGTGCCGGGGTGATGTCCGCGAGCCTGGTCCTGCGCAGGTGAAGATCGAACCAGTCGATCGCGAGCGCCATCGCCTCCTCCAGGCCCGGGCCGGTGTAGAGGCCGAGCACGTCATAGGGCAGCACCGCGAGCCGCTTGGGCTCGCCCGCCTTGGCGAAGGCGCTTTGCGCCTCCTCGAGCATGTGGTACGGGTCCCAGCCGCCGTTGGCGATCATCAGCAGCGGCGTCGGGGCAAGCCGGTGGATGAGGTTCTCCGGCGCGAAGGTGAGCAGGTGCTCGGCCGAGTCGAGGGTCTTCTCGTTCCGGTAGGTGGGAAACAGGCGGGTCGACATGTCCGGGGCGTCCTTCACGCTGTCGCCCTCCAGCGTCAGGTGCGGCACGCGCGCGCTCTGCCCGCCTTCGTAGCGCCGCTGCCAGTCCTGCTGCAGTCGGTCGCGCAGGGCGTGGACACCGGCGCGGCCGAGGAGGCGTTCCATGTACCGCCATCCGTTCCACACGCTGGGGCTCTGCACGACGACGCACCTGATGCGCCGATCGAGCACGGCGGCCTGGGCCGCCACCGATCCGCCGATGCTCACCCCCCACACCCCGATCCGCTCCGGCTGCACTTCGGGACGGGTCTGCAGGTAGGACACGGCGCTGCGGAAGTCCTCCACCTGCCGCTCCGGGTAGTCCAGGCCGCGCGGCTCTCCTTCGCTCGAGCCGACCGTGCGGTAGTCGATGGCCAGCACCGCGAAGCCGGCCTTGACGAAGTACGGCGC
Organism: Microbispora sp. NPDC049633; assembly: GCF_040675265.1. Classification (NCBI taxonomy): domain Bacteria; kingdom Bacillati; phylum Actinomycetota; class Actinomycetes; order Streptosporangiales; family Streptosporangiaceae; genus Microbispora; species Microbispora sp. NPDC049633. Next base: position 1,076 of record NZ_JBFAOO010000179.1, on the reverse strand, counting down.
GAAGAACGCCAGCGCCTCTTTGACCATCACCCCGCTGTGCCCGAGCACCAGCCCGGGGACCGGGTCGCTCGTCTCAGGCAGGTAGAGATCACCCGCGCAGCGGGTGCCGACGCTGCGGAAGGTCACGTGTTCCATGCTTGCCCCCATGCCTGTGTGCTAGTTATTTCAAACATGACTGAAATATCTAGCAATGTCAATCTGAGGGTCTGCACAGGGAAGAGGTTGCGCGCCGCCGTTACGCAGAAGAGCCGCCACAGGAGCCGTTCCCGTAGCGGGCGGCGGCCGTCGGTGAACAGCTCCGCCGCGTCGGCGTGGTTCCAAGGGCGGCGCGGTCGTGCGCCGGGCCACCGCCACCGCCCGCTTGCCGCCCCGCCTGCTCTCCAGCCGCACCACCGGGCCGGTGTTCCCGGCGCACCGGACGCGGCCCGCCCCGGCCTGAAGGGCTGAGCCCCGCCGTGGCGGGGCGTTGCCGGAGGGAACCTCCGGTGCGGGCTGTGCCGCACCGGAGGCGTCCGGATGTGACCTATCTGGTCCAGGCCCACTTCTGGTTGGTGCCGCCGTGGCAGGAATACAGCTGGATCTTGGTGCCGTTGCCGGTGCCGGCGCCGACGGCGTCGAGGCACAGCCCGGACTGGACGCCCTGGATGCTGCCGTCGGAGTTGACGCGCCACTTCTGGTTGTCGCCGCCCCAGCAGCTGTAGATCTGCACCTTCGCGCCGTTGCCGGTGCCGGCCGCGTCCAGGCACTTGTTGCCGTACACCCGGATCTCACCGGCGGAGGTGGACGCCCAGGTCTGGTTGGTCTGGCCGTTGCAGTCCCACAGCTGCACCTGGGTGCCGTCGGCGGTGCTCGCGCCGGTCACGTCCAGGCAGCGGCCGGAGGCCGTCCCCTTGATCGGCCCGCTACCGCCGCCGGAGGTGGGGGTCACGGTCGGACTGGGTGACGGGCTACCCGGGGACGGGCTGGGGGACGACGGTGTGCTGCCGTCGAGGCCGAGGAAGGAGATGGCGTAGGCGATCTGGCCGTTCATCGGCAGCTGGTGGCCGACGCCGGAGATGCTGATGCCTTCGACGGTG
>NZ_JBFAOO010000178.1:0-15098 GCF_040675265.1 Microbispora sp. NPDC049633 | reverse complement strand
CTCCGCCCTCGCCCCCGGCCTGCCCGTACGGACCCGCGCGGCGGCCGTGCTCGCCGGTGCGGGCAGCGGCGTCCTCGGCGCGTACGACGACCTGTTCGGCTCGACCTCGTCGAAGGGGTTCAAGGGTCACCTGGCCGCGCTCGCGCGCGGCGAGGTGACCAGCGGCGCGGTCAAGATCCTCGGCATCGGCGCGACCGGGCTCGCCGCGGCGGCGCTCGCCCCCCGCGAAGGCCGGGGCATGGTGACGCGGTCTCTCGACACGCTCGTCGACGGCGCGTTGATCGCCGGCAGCGCCAACCTGGCCAACCTGTTCGACCTGCGGCCCGGCCGCGCGATCAAGGTCGGCCTGCTCGCCGGGGCACCCCTGCTGGCCGCCTCAATCGCGGCGCCGTACGGCCCGCGCTCCCGCCAGACGGCCGCGCTGACCGCCGTTCCGCTGGGCGCGGCGGCGGCGCTGCTCCCCGAGGACCTGGGCGAACGGGCGATGCTCGGCGACGCCGGAGCGAACGCGCTCGGCGCGCTGCTCGGCCTGGCGGCCACCGCACGGCTGGGCAGGCCCGGCCGGATCGCCGCCCTCGGTGTCGTCGCCGCTCTCACCGCGGCCTCGGAGAAGGTCAGCTTCACCAAGGTCATCGCCGGAAACCGGGTGCTCAACCGCCTGGACATGCTCGGCCGGCGCGCTCCGCAGGCTGCCCCCGGCACGTCGGGGCCGCGCGGGTGACCTGGATGACCAGGGCCGTAAGCGGAGGCGTACGGCATCGGCATGGGTGAGCGGCGTGGATAAGCGGCATGGTTAGGCGGCATGGTTAGGCGGCTCGGGGCGGGGATCGCCGGGGCGGCGGTCCTCATCGGGGTCATCACGGTCCTGGCCCGGGTGACAGGCTTCGCCAAGCAACTGGCGTTCGCCCGCACGGTCGGCACGAACTGCCTGGCCACCGCCTACTACTCGGCCAACAACGTGCCGAACATCGTCTTCGAGGTCGTGGCGGGCGGTGCGCTCGCCGGGATGGTCGTCCCGGTGCTCGCGGGAGCCGCCGCCAGATCGGACGGCGAGGCGCGTGCGGAGGTCGGCCGGATCGCGTCCGCACTGCTGACCTGGGTGATCGTGCTGCTGGTGCCGCTCGCGGCGCTGACCGCGCTGGTCGCGGGGCCGGTGGCGCGGCTGCTCGTCGGCTCCGAGGTGGAGCACTGCGACGTCGGCCAGGTGGGCGCCGTGGCCGCGCGCATGCTGGTGGTCTTCGCGCCGCAGATCCCGTTGTACGGCATGGCGGTGGTGCTCTACGGCGTGCTGCAGGCGCACCGCCGCTTCTCGGGGCCGGCGCTGGCGCCATTGGTGTCGAGCGTGGTGGTCATCATCGCCTACCTGGCCTTCGGGCCGCTCAGCGGCGGCGACAAGGACCCCGCCACGGTGCCGGGACCGGCGGAGATCGCGCTGTCGGCGGGTACGACGCTCGGCGTGCTGGCTCTGGTGGTCACCGTGGTCGGGCCCGCGTGGCGGCTCGGCCTGCGGTGGCGGCCCACGCTCCGCTTCCCCGACGGCGTCGCCGTACAGGTGCGGCGGCTCGCCCTGGCCGGGCTGAGCGCGCTGGTCGCCCAGCAGGCCGCCGCGGCGATCCTGATCCCCGTGGCCAACCGTGTCGGCGGGGGCGCGCTGCCCGCCTACAACTACGCCTGGGCGATCTATCAGGTGCCGTACGCCGTGCTGGCGGTGCCCATCGCGACCAGCGCGTTCCCGGCGCTCGCCGCGCGGGCGCAGACCGACGGCGAGGGCTTCGCGGCGCTGGCGGCGCGGACCACGCGCGCGGTCGTGCTGGTCTGCGGCCTGGCGGCCGGCGCGCTCGCCGCGATCGCGGGACCGCTCGCCCACGTCTTCCTCGCCCAGGCGGACACCGAGGTCGCCGCGGCCGAGTTCGCCCGCGGGATCGCGCTGTTCGCACCGGGGCTGATCGGGTACGGCCTGGTGGCCCACCTCAGCCGGGTGCTGTACGCCGGGGGGCAGGGCAGGGCGGCGGCCCGGGGGCAGGTCGCCGGATGGCTGGTCGTGGCCGTCGCCCAGGTGGCGTTCGTCCTCGTGCTGCCGGACGGCTGGGGTCTGGGCGGGCTCGCGCTCGGCCAGGCGGCCGGCATGACGGTGGGGGCCGCGTTGCTGCTGGCCTCGGTCGTGCGGGCGCGGGGAGCGCGGGCCGTCCACGGTGTGACGAGGGCCGGGCTGGCAGCGCTGCTGGGCGGGGGCGCGGGCTTCCTCGCGGGCGCGGCGGCCGCCCGGCTTCCCCTGGCGGGAGAGGGTCCGTGGGGCGGTCTCCTGACGGCCGCTCTGGCCGGGCTGACGGCCGTGGTCGCGGGGCTTGTCGTCGCCGCGCTCGTGGACCGCGCGGACCTGGCCGCCGCCCTGTCCGGAGTCAGACGCGGAAGAGGCACGAGTCCGGCGGACCCGCCGGCCGAGGAGGCGGTGTGAGCGAGCGAATGGATGGACGCGGTGTCTGGCGCATGTCACTCCGGGTCGCAGGCGAGGAGAAGGCATGAGCCGGATAGTGCTCGTGCTGGGGTCGAGTGTGGGGGGTGTGGGCCGGCACGTGCGGATGCTCGCCGGCGGGCTGGTCGCGCGGGGGCACCGGGTGCTGGTCGCGGGGCCCGGCAGCACCGAGGAGGCCTTCGGCTTCACCGGCACGGGCGCGGGCTTCGCCGAGGTCGAGATCGCCGACCGGCCGCATCCCGCGCACGATCTGCGGACCTCTCTGCGCCTGCGCACGCTGGCCCGCGGCGCGGACGTCGTCCACGCCCACGGCCTGCGGTCCGGGGCGCTGGCCGCGCTCGCCCTCACCGGTGCGCGGGGGTGGCCGCGTCTCGTGGTCACCCTGCACAACGCGGTCACGGCGGGCGGAGCGATCGGGACGGTCTACGGGCTGCTGGAACGGATCGTCGCCTGGCGTGCGGACCGCGTTCTGGCGATCTCGCCGGACGTCGCGGAGCGCATGCGGGCGAGAGGCGCGCGCGGGGTGGACCTCGCGGTGGTGCCCGCGCCGCCGCTCGCGGAACCCGCCCGCCCGGCCGAGAAGGTGCGGGCCGAGATCGCCGCCCGGCTGTCCGGCGCGGCGGACGCGGCACAGGCCGCGGGGGAGCGGCCGATCCTGCTCACGGTCGCCCGGCTGGCCCAGCAGAAGGGCCTGGAGACGCTGCTCGACGCGGCGGCCGGGCCGTACAAGGGGGATCCGGTCTTCGTGATCGCGGGTGACGGGCCGCTGCGCGCGGAGCTTCAGGCCCGCGTCGACGCCGAGGAACTGCCCGTGGTCCTGTACGGCTGGGCCGATCCGGCCGATCTGCTGCAGGTCGCGACGGCGGTGATCGTGCCCAGCAGATGGGAAGGGCAGCCGCTGAGCGTCCAGGAGGCACTGCGGGCGGGCAGGCCGATCATCGCGACCCGGGTGGGCGGCATCCCGGAGATGGTGGGCGAGGCGGCCCTGCTGGTGCCGCCGCAGGACCCGGGCGCGCTGAGCCGGGAGATCGGCCGCCTGCTCGGCGATGCCGCCCTGGCCGGCCGTCTGGCGCAGGCCTCCGTACGCCGGGGCCGGGAGCTGCCCGACGAGGACGCGGCGTTGCGCGCGGTGCTCAGGACGTACGGGCTGGCGTCGTAACGGGTGTCAGGAGTGACGGGAGGGTGCGAACACCCTCCCGTGGCGGTGACAGAAGACCGCCGGTCCGGTGAGCGGCCCGGGGTTTTCGGTCGAGGATCGCCGACGTTCCGGCAAGGATTAGGTGGGGCTAAGTCTGATCCATATACTGGACGGGTTGGGGGGGAGTATCCCTTCGCGGCGGTTCCGTCATCACGGTGTCAGCACCCGGGGCCGTCGGTCCGTCGTGCGCGTACGGGCGGGAGAGACCTCCGGCAGTGTGTTCAGCGCGCGCGCCGGAGGTAATCGTGGTACATGCACCGTTGTGGCTGTGGGCCCTGGTCATCGTGGGTCTTCTCGTCGTGGTCGCCGTCGACCTGTGGATCGTCGATCGGGGTGAGCCGCGGGAGTTCTCGATGCGGCAGGCCGGCATCTGGGTGGGCTTCTACGTCTGCCTGGCGGTGCTGTTCGGCATCGGGTTAACGATTTGGGCGGGGCCCGGGACCGGTGGCGAGTTCTTCGCGGGCTATCTGACGGAATACAGCCTCAGCGTCGACAACCTGTTCGTCTTCTACATCATCATGAGCCGTTTCGGCGTGCCCCGGATCTACCAGCACAAGGTCCTGCTCGTGGGCATCGTCCTCGCCCTGGTCATGCGCGGGATTTTCATCGCCATCGGGGCCGCCGCGCTGAGCCGCTTCGGCTGGCTGCTGTACGTGTTCGGAGTCTTCCTGATCTACACGGCGTACACGCTGATCCGCGACCACAACAAGGATGACGACGAGTTCAACGAGAACATCCTCCTGCGCTGGGCCCGGCGGGTCTTCCCGACCACTCCCGACTACGTCGGCTCCCGGGTGAGCGTGCGGGTGGACGGCAAGCGCATGGTGACGCCCATGCTGATCGTGATGATCGCCATCGGGACCACCGACCTGCTGTTCGCCCTCGACTCGATTCCGGCCATCTTCGGCCTCACGAAGGCGGCCTTCATCGTGTTCGCCGCGAACGCGTTCGCCCTGATGGGACTGCGTCAGCTCTACTTCCTGCTCGGCGGACTGCTGCAGCGGCTGGTCTACATCAGCTACGGATTGGCGTTCATCCTCGGTTTCATCGGGGTTAAGCTGATTCTCGAAGCACTTCACGAGAACGAGGTCTCCTGGGCTCCTCAGATCCCCATCTGGGTGTCGCTGGCGGTCATCGGCGTCACCATGGCCCTGACCACCGTCGCCAGTCTGATCAAGGCTCGCCGCGACGACAAAACCATCACTCCGGCGGAAGCCTCGCAAGCGGAGGCCTCTCAGGCGGAAGCCCCGCAGGGCTAGCGAAAACGGGCAGTCACCCTGTTTGCTTGTTCTCGTTGTGCCACACATTGACTGCCGGATCGGTAATATCGATCGTTAGCTCGCATGCCGGTCCATAGTCGCCAGAAGAGTACAAAGGTCATCTGTGTCCAACGAATCGTTGCCTCGCGGCCCTGAATCCGGGCTCGCGCAAAGTGCCCGGGGACGAGTCAGGCTCGCACGCGGGGTGTCCCCGTGGCTGGCTCCGACCGCCGCGGCGGCGGCCGTCACCGCCGTTCTCACCCGAAGGTCGCCCCGTTGGGCGCTGGCCGCGGCGCCACTCGCCGCACTCACCGGCGGGATGCTGTGGTTCTTCCGCGATCCCGAGCGCGTGCCCGGCGAGGGCAGGCTCATCTCGCCCGCCGACGGCGTCGTGCAGAGCATCGATCCCTGGCCGGACGGCCGGACCCGGGTCGCGATCTTCATGAGCCCGCTGAACGTCCACGTCAACCGGGCGCCCGCGGGCGGCACGGTCACCTCGGTCGAGCACGTGCCCGGCGGCTTCGTGCCCGCGTTCAACAAGGACAGCGACCAGAACGAGCGTGTGGTCTGGCATTTCGACACCGTGCTCGGAGACATCGAGATGGTGCAGATCGCCGGCGCCGTCGCGCGCCGCATCGTGCCGTACCTGTTCGCGGGCGCGAAGGTCGTCCAGGGCGAGCGGGTCGGGCTGATCCGTTTCGGCTCCCGGGTGGACGTCTACCTGCCCGAGGGCATCAGGCCGGCGGTCACCGTCGGCACCCGGACCGTCGCGGGGGTGACACGTCTTGACCACGTCTGACCTGGGAGCCGAAGCCTCCTGGCCAATGGGGGAGGCGACCGAGGAGCCGCGCGGCCCCGTCGGGAAGGCCTTCCGCCTGTCGGCCGCCGACTCCCTCTCTCTCGGCAACGCCCTCAGCGGCTTCCTCGCCGTCTGCGTGCTCGCCTGGTCGGCGATCAGCAACCTGCAGGCCGGCGTCAAGTTCGTCCCCGACCCGCGCTTCTTCGGCACCGCGGTCGTGCTGCTGCTCATCGGCGCGACCTGCGACCTGTTCGACGGCCTGGTGGCCAGGAAGTTCCGCGCGTCCGCGATGGGCGCCGAGCTGGACAACCTCGCCGACGTGATCAGCTTCGGCTTCGCGCCCGCCTTCATGGTGATGATCTGGGCCGGTTTCTCCGGCAAGCTCCCGCTGTGGCTGGTGCTGTGCGCGGCCGGGTCCGTCCTGATCGCCGGCGTCGTACGGCTGGCCCGTTTCGCCTGCGTCAAGACCAAGAGCGGCGACTTCATGGGCCTGCCGATCCCGATGGGCGCCATGACCGTGGTGTCGATCGTGCTGCTCTTCCAGCCGAGCTATCTCACGATCGCCGCCATCTTCGGTGTGGCCTGGCTGATGGTCAGCCGCATCGAGTACCCCAAGCCGAAGGGCAACCTGGCGGCCGTCGTGCTGGCCTGGATGCTGATCAACGTGGCGTGCCTGACGATCTGGGCGGCCGGTCTCGCCGGCGGCGACCAGCTGATCAAGGTGGGCGCCACGATGCAGATCGCGATCGTCTCGGCGATTCCGCTCCGGGTTCTCATGTTCAAACAGCAGCAACGCAGGGAACGACGCTCGGAGAACGTGGGCTGACGTCGTCGCACGGACAGGGCCCCGGTCGGCTGGGGCCCGCCATCCTGGGCCCGGGCCAATCACGTGGAGAAAACGCCTAGTCCAATGGAGCCCTGGTCGCCATGCCTCGTGAGCACACCCGGACGTACTTTCTCGGAAAACTGGCCCGCGAGCTCGAGCTGCGGGGACTGGAGGCGTCCCTGCGCCCCGACCCGCCGTCGCTGAAGGTCCGCGACCCGGACGCGGCGCTGTTCACCGAGACCGTCGACTGCGTCGCCATGTCGGACGGCTGGTTCTACCGCTGGTCCTGGGGCGACGTGGTGGAGAGCGCGGAGGAGCCCGCTCTCGCTGCCGACCGCATCGTCAAGGTCTTCACCACCGGCGAACCCCGGCCGCACCCTGCCCTTGGCGACGCCTGACGGGCCGCGCTCTGCCCTCGGCGGCGCGCTGACCGCCCGCCCACTCAGAGGCGGATCCACTCCGTCGCCGTGGTGACCTCGTCCAGGACGTCCGGGAGGGGATCCACGCCCAGCCCAGGGCCGTCCGGGACGTCGAGGTGCCCGCCGTCCAGCTCGAACGGCGGGGTCACGTCGGTGTGGAAGTAGCGCCGGGAGGCGGAGGTGTCGCCCGGGAGCGTGAAGCCGGGCAGCGCGGCCAGCGCCACGTTGGCCGCCCGGCCGATGCCGGTCTCCAGCATGCCGCCGCACCAGACCGCGACGCCGTGCGCGCGGCACAGGTCGTGGATGCGCCGGGCCTCCAGGTAACCGCCGACCCGCCCCGGCTTGATGTTGATCACCGAGCACGCGCCGAGGCTGATCGCCGCCGCCGCGTGGGCCGCCGACTCGACGGACTCGTCCAGGCAGATCGGGGTGCGGATCGACCGGGCGAGCCTGGCGTGCTGCACGAGGTCGTCGTCGGCCAGCGGCTGCTCGATCAGCAGGAGGTCGAAGTCGTCCAGCCGGGCCAGGTGCCGGGCGTCCGCGAGCGTGTAGGCCGCGTTGGCGTCCACCTGGAGCAGCAGCTCCTCCCCGAACCGCTCGCGGACCGCGCGGACCGGCGCCACGTCCCACCCCGGCCCGATCTTCAGCTTGACCCGTGCGTACCCCTCCTCGACGTACGCCCCGACGGTGTCGAGCAGCTCGGCCACCGAGCCCATGATCCCGACCGAGACGCCGCAGGGGACGCGGTCGCGGGTGGCGCCGAGGAACCGGGCGAAGGACTCGCCGGTGATCCGGAGCGACGCGTCGAGCACCGCCGCCTCCAGCGCGGCCTTGGCCATCCGGTGACCCTTGAACGGCGCGATGGCGGGACCGACGGCCTGGGGGTCCAGCCCGCGGGGCAGCGCGGGGATCAGGAAACGCCGCAGCACGTCGGCCGCCGCGTCCACGTACTCGGAGGAGTAGAGCGGCTCGGACATCGCCACGCACTCGCCCCAGCCCTCGGCCTCCGGCGTCACCACCCGCACGAGAAGGACGTCGCGTGCGGTCTCGGTGCCGAACGACGTCCGGAACGGCGCGACGAGCGGCATCGCGATCCGGCGCAGTTCGATTCCAGTGATCTCCATGAGGTGCCCGGCTCCAGGGGAAGGACGGTTTGCGCCGTTCACTATACGGACGTCTCAGACCACCAGTCCGAGCAGGAGCACGCAGCAGAACGACACTACGGAGATGATCGTCTCCATGATCGACCAGCTTCTGATCGTCTCGCCGACCGACATTCCGAGGTACTCCTTGACCAGCCAGAACCCGGCGTCGTTCACGTGGGAGAAGAACAGCGACCCGGCCCCGATGGCGAGCACGAGCAGGGCGACGTGGGCGGGGGACTGGCCGGCGGCCAGCGGCGCGGCGATCCCGGCGGCGGAGATCGTGGCGACGGTCGCGGAGCCGGTGGCCAGCCGGATGCCGACGGCGATCAGCCAGCCGAGCACCAGCACGGGTACGCTCGCGCCCTGCGCGGCCTCGCCGATGACCTTGCCGACTCCCGAGTCGACCAGGGTCTGCTTGAATCCTCCGCCCGCGCCGACGATGAGCAGGATTCCGGCGATCGGCGGCAGCGAGTCGGCGATCGCCGAGGAGATCCGGGCCCGGCCGAAGCCCGCGGCGCGGCCCAGCGTGAACATCGCCACGATCACCCCGATCAGCAGGGCGATCAGGGGAGTGCCGAGGACCTCGAACAGGGTGCGCACCGCGTGGTCCTCCGGCAGGACGATCTCCACGACGGCCCGGCCCAGCATCAGCACCACTGGCAGCAGGATCGTGGCCACCGTGACGCCGAAGCCCGGCCGGGGGCGCTCCCCGTCCTCCGGATCCGCGTCTTCCACCTCAGGGGTCTGTTCGCGTTCGAGCCGTTCCGGCGGCGCCGGTCGCACCCACCGGGCGGCGAGCCTGGCGAACAGCGGACCGGACACGATCACGGTCGGGATCGCCACCAGCAGGCCCAGCCCGAGCGTGAGCCCGAGGTCCGCCTTGAGCGTGTCGATCGCGACCAGCGGCCCGGGATGCGGGGGCACCAGACCGTGCAGGACGGACAGGCCCGCCAGGGCGGGGACCGCGATGAGCAGCAGCGGGCGGCCGCTCCGCCGGGCCACCAGCAGGATGACGGGGATCAGCAGGACCAGCCCGATCTCGAAGAACATCGGCAGTCCGATGAGCACCGCGATCAGCGTCACCGCCCATGGCAGCGCCCGGTCGCCGCTGCGGCGCAGGATGCCGTCGACGATCTCGTCGGCCCCGCCCGAGTCGGCCAGGAGTTTGCCCAGCATCGCTCCGAGGGCGATGAGCACGCCGACTCCGGCGACGGTCGAGCCCAGACCGGCGGTGAAGCTGTCGATCAGCTTGTCGGGGGCCATGCCGGCCACCAGGCCGAGCACGCCCGAGCCGAGCGCGAGCGCGAGGAACGGGTGGGTCCGCAGCTTGGTGATCAGCAGCACGATGACCGCGATGCCGGCCAGGGCGGCCACGATGAGGCGGGTGTCGTGGCCGCTCCACGCGGCCGCGCCGGCGAGGGGGGTCATGAGGGGGGTCATCCGGGGGCTCCTCCGACGGTCCGTGCGGTAGCCGCTGCCCCGCAGGAGCCCTCCGAATCACGTACGCCCGGCCCCGTGGATCACGCCCCCCGGGGCCGGGACGCCGGTGGCCTCCCGGCGTCCGTCACCAGCCGCGGGCCTTCCACTCCGGCAGGTGCGGCCGCTCGGCGCCGAGGGTGGTGTCCCTGCCGTGGCCGGGGTAGACCCACGTCTCGTCGGGCAGGCGGTCGAAGATCCGTTCCACGACGTCGGTGAACAGCTGCTCGAACCGGGCCGGGTCCTTCTGCGTGTTGCCGACGCCGCCGGGGAACAGGGAGTCGCCGGTGAACAGGTGGCGGTCCTGGTAGAGCAGAGCGATCGAGCCGGGGGTGTGGCCGCGCAGGTGGATGACGTCCAGCGTCACCACGCCGACCGTCACCCGATCGCCGTGCTCGACCTCCCTGGTCACCTTCACCGGCAGTTCGGGGGCGTCGAGGGGGTGGGCGACGGTCTGGGCTCCGGTGGCCCGCGCGACCTCCTCCAAGGCCATCCAGTGGTCGGGGTGCCGGTGGGTGGTCACGATCGCGCTGATCGGCATGTCGCCGATGAGCTCGAGCAGCCGGTCGGGCTCGGCCGCCGCGTCGACCAGCACCCCGTCGCCGGTCTCCGCGCACCGCAGCAGGTAGGCGTTGTTGCCGAAGTCGCCGACCTCGATCTTCGAGATCGTCAGCCCCGGGACCTCGCGCACGTCGGCGGGCCCGTCCTTGGTGACGTTTCCGGTATAGGTCATGATCGTTCCTCTCTGGGTTCCCGGTTCTGGTTCGCCGCGGGCGGCCAGGACAGCGGTGGTTCGGCGGGCAGTCCCGCGGGGGACGGCTTCGGCCACGGCGGCGGGGACGGCAGCCCTCCGGCCGCGTCGCGCTCGAGGCGCGCATCGGGAGTGTCGCGCTCGAGGCGCGCATCGGAGGCGCCGTGCGGTGGAGGCGCCTGTGGCGCACCGAGTCGCAGGCCCGCGCCGTCGGTCCTGCCCGCGAGCCACGCGAGCAGCTCGCGCGGCGTGCCCTCCACGACGGGGCCGTCGCCGAGGCCCGTCCAGGTCCTTATGACCTCGCCGGTGCCCGGCTCGCGGGCGACGACCTCGCCCACCGGGGTCTCACTGCCGAGCCAGAGCATCGTGTCGTGCAGCTCTCGTCTCACGTACGTCTCGGGCCAGTCGGCCCACCCGTAGCCTGCCCCGAGGTCGGCGTGGTGCACCTCGACCTCCCTGAGCCGCCGGATCGGGACGTACCAGGCGGGGTGGTCGGGCGGGTTCATCCCCGCGACCATCGCGGTCCACGCCTCGGCGGGCGTCTCCCTCATCGCCGCCGCGAACCGCTCGGCGCTGTCGCGCAGGTCGGCGAGCTGCTCGGCCGCCGGGCGGGCCGCGCCCGCCTCGATGTCGGCCTCGCGGGCCCGCGCCGACGCGTACTGCGGGGTACGCACCCCCGTGCGCGCCCAGGACAGCAGGTTGACGCAGCTGTCGGCGTTGCGGGCGACGTGCGTCAGGACGTGCCCCCTCGTCCAGCCGGGCAGCAGGGACGGCGCGCGGAGATCCTGGTCGGTGAGGCGGGCGGCGGTCGCCATCAGGCGCCCGGTCGCCTCGGTGAGCTCCCGCTCGATCTCGTCGATTACGGACATGGAGAGAATCATGCCCCCGGCACCCCCGGCCGCCGTCCCCGCACCCGTCCCCGCACCCGGGCGGGAAGAGGACGGCGCCCGCGGCGGTTGTATGAGCAGGGGTTTCCTGCGGATGGCAGGCACCGGTTTGACGAAGCTCATACCCTGGTTCACGGAGCGTGTCCCACACAGCACGCGGGGCCGCCCCCTCCGGCCGCCGGACGATGCCCCCCGAAATTGTCGGTGGCTCTGGATAGCCTGCCCGTGCACCTCCATTCACCTCATCGACCTATCGGGACCACCGTGGCTGACCGCCTGATCGTGCGTGGCGCACGCGAACACAATTTGAAGGACGTCTCGCTCGACCTCCCGCGAGACGCTCTGATCGTCTTCACCGGACTGTCGGGCTCCGGCAAGTCCAGCCTGGCCTTCGACACGATCTTCGCCGAGGGACAGCGGCGATACGTGGAGTCCCTGTCCGCGTACGCCCGGCAGTTCCTGGGTCAGATGGACAAGCCCGACGTCGACTTCATCGAGGGCCTGTCCCCGGCCGTCTCCATCGACCAGAAGTCCACCAGCCGCAACCCCCGTTCGACCGTCGGCACGATCACCGAGGTCTACGACTACCTGCGCCTGCTGTGGGCGCGCATCGGCAAGCCGCACTGCCCGCAGTGCGCGCGCCCGATCGCCCGGCAGACGCCGCAGCAGATCGTGGACCGCGTGCTCGAGCTGGAGGAGGGCACCCGGTTCCAGGTTCTCGCCCCGATCGTCCGCGGCCGCAAGGGGGAGTACGCCGAGCTGTTCCGCGAGCTGCAGACCAAGGGCTACGCCCGGGCCCGCGTCGACGGCACGATCGTGCGGCTGGAGGAGCCGCCCACGCTCAAGAAGTACGAGAAGCACGACATCGAGGTGATCGTCGACCGTCTGTCGGTCAAGGAGAGCGCGCGGCGCAGGCTGACCGACTCGGTGGAGACCGCCCTGCAGCTGTCCGGCGGCACCATCACGCTCGACTTCGTCGACCTGCCGGACGACGACCCCAACCGTGAGCGCTTCTACTCCGAGCACCTCTACTGCCCCTACGACGACCTGTCGTTCGAGGAGCTCGAGCCGCGGTCGTTCTCGTTCAACTCGCCCTTCGGCGCCTGCCCCGAGTGCACCGGTCTCGGCACCCGCATGGAGGTCGATCCCGACCTCCTCGTCCCCGACCCCGAGCGCACGCTCGGCGACGGCGCGATCAGCCCGTGGGCGAACGGCCACACCAGCGACTACTTCGTACGGCTGCTGGAGGCGCTGGGCAACGCGCTCGGCTTCGACCTCGACACCCCGTGGGAGCGGCTGTCGAAGAAGGCGCAGAAGGCGATCCTGCACGGCCACGACGAGCAGGTCCACATCCGCTACAGCAACCGGTACGGCAGGCAGCGGTCGTACTACACCGACTTCGAGGGCGTGATCCCCTGGGTGCAGCGCCGGCACGCCGAGTCGGAGAGCGACGCCAGCCGTGAGCGGTTCGAGGGCTTCATGCGCGAGGTGCCCTGCCCGGCCTGCAAGGGCCGCCGCCTCAAGCCGGTCTCGCTGGCCGTGACCGTCGGGGACGCCTCGATCGCCGAGGTCTCGGGGATGTCGATCGCCGACTGCGCGAAGTTCCTGTCCGGCCTGCGGCTGTCGGAGCGGGACATGCACATCGCGGAGCGGGTGGTCAAGGAGATCAACGCCCGGCTGGGCTTCCTGCTCGACGTCGGGCTCGACTACCTCACGCTCGACCGCGCCGCCGGCACGCTCGCCGGTGGCGAGGCGCAGCGGATCAGGCTGGCCACGCAGATCGGCTCCGGCCTGGTCGGCGTGCTGTACGTGCTGGACGAGCCGTCCATCGGACTGCACCAGCGTGACAACCAGCGGCTGCTGGAGACGCTGATCCGGCTGCGCGACATGGGCAACACGCTGATCGTGGTCGAGCACGACGAGGACACGATCGCCGCCGCCGACTGGGTGGTCGACATCGGCCCCGGCGCGGGCGAGCACGGCGGCCAGGTCGTCGTGTCCGGCACCGTGCAGGAGCTGCTCGCCAGCGAGGAGTCGCTGACCGGCGCGTACCTGTCGGGCCGCAAGGCGATCACCGTGCCGGAGATCCGGCGCCCGCGGGACAAGAAGCGGCAGCTCGTCGTGAAGGGCGCCCGCGAGCACAACCTCAAGGGAGTGGACGTCGAGTTCCCGCTCGGCGTCTTCACCGCGGTCACCGGCGTCTCGGGGTCCGGCAAGTCGACGCTGGTCAACGACATCCTCTACGCGGCGCTGGCCAAGGAGCTGAACGGCGCGAAGACCGTGCCGGGACGGCACTCCCGGGTGGTCGGCACCGACCTGGTCGACAAGGTCGTCCACGTCGACCAGTCGCCGATCGGCCGCACGCCGAGGTCCAACCCGGCGACGTACACGGGCGTCTTCGACCACGTGCGCAAGCTGTTCGCCGCCACGACCGAGGCGAAGGTCCGCGGCTACCTGCAGGGCCGTTTCAGCTTCAACGTCAAGGGCGGGCGCTGCGAGGCCTGCTCCGGCGACGGCACCATCAAGATCGAGATGAACTTCCTGCCGGACGTCTACGTCCCCTGTGAGGTCTGTCACGGCGCCCGGTACAACCGGGAGACGCTGGAGGTCCACTACAAGGGCAAGACGATCTCAGAGGTCCTCGACATGCCGATCGAGGAGGCGCTGGGGTTCTTCGAGGCGATCCCCGCCATCCGCCGTCACCTGCAGACGCTGCACGACGTCGGTCTCGGGTACGTACGGCTGGGCCAGCCGGCGACCACGCTGTCGGGCGGCGAGGCGCAGCGGGTGAAGCTCGCCTCCGAGCTGCAGCGGCGGTCGACCGGCCGCACGGTGTACGTGCTGGACGAGCCCACCACCGGTCTGCACTTCGAGGACATCCGCCGGCTTCTCGGCGTGCTCAACCGGCTGGTGGACGCCGGCAACACGGTGATCGTCATCGAGCACAACCTCGACGTCATCAAGACCGCCGACTGGATCGTCGACATGGGGCCCGAAGGCGGATCCGGGGGCGGCAGGGTCGTCGCCGCCGGCACGCCCGAGCAGATCGCCCGGGTCGAGGAGAGCCACACCGGCGTCTTCCTCCGCAAGATTCTGGGCGTATGAGTATTCGTCTCATCTTCTCTCCCTACTCTTCTCCTTCCGACCGCGTCACCCTGAACCGGCCACGGGGTGATGGCCGTACCTGAGAGCACACAGGGTGACGCGTCGAGCAGGGGAAGACCCGGGGCCGTGGACGTCCCGGGCCGCCGCATCAGGGAAGGATGAGCATGACGGATACGACACGCCGGGCCGTGATCTTCGGCGCCGGGGGCGCCGGGCTGGCCGTGGCGCTGAGCGCGTGCGGCGCCTCCGACGGGGACGCCACGGCGTCGGCGGACCAGGGCACGTCCCAGGACGCTCAGGGAGCACAGGGCGGGGGCGAGATCGCGAAGACCTCCGACATCCCCCAGGGCGGCGGCAAGGTCTTCAAGGACCAGGACGTCGTCATCACGCAGCCGGAGGCCGGCACGTTCAAGGCGTTCAGCGCGACCTGCACCCACCAGGGCTGCCCGGTCGCCAGCGTCTCGAACAACGAGATCGTCTGCCCGTGCCACGGCAGCAAGTTCAGCGCCAAGGACGGCGCCGTGACCAACGGGCCGGCCACCAAGCCGCTCGCGGAGAAGACCATCACGGTGAGCGGCGACAGCATCACCCTCGCGTAGGGGCGCCGGAGAGCGTGCCGCCGCCTGCCGGACGCGGGGATCCCGCATGGAGGCGGCGGTCGCCCGACGGCTCCGGCTCCTCGTCCCATGGAACCCCTTCGGCGCGTGAATCCTCCGGCTCGCGAACCCCGCGCGAGGCCGGCCGGGCCGCGTCGGAGAGG
>NZ_JBFAOO010000177.1:0-15206 GCF_040675265.1 Microbispora sp. NPDC049633 | reverse complement strand
GGTACTGCACCGGGGACGGTGTGGGAGAGTAGGACACCGCCGGACAATCTTTGAAAAAGGGGTCACCCCGCATGGGGTGGCCCCTTTTTTGTTTTGAGTCATGTCGCCGCCCCACGCCAGGTAGACCTGGTGGACGGGAGCGAAAGCGCCCATAGAGGCCCGGGCGGTAGTGACGGCGCGCTAGGCTGGCAGTGCCGGGCCACCCCACGGGTGGCCTTCGTCGCATCGGACGAGAAGCGAAGGCTGCGGCGGACGCGATCTCAGCGGACCTGCGGCGAAACAACGTGTCTTCCCTGCAACTCATCGGGTATGGGGTGGATCCCCAATAGTCCAGGACTTCGGGAAGACAGAGCCCTGCGGCCGGCGAACCGGACGCGGTGAGCAAGCAACAGAGGACAGAAGTGAACAGAGAAGACGGGCGCGACGGCGCGGGCCGTGGCGGAGACAACCGCGAAGAGAGCAGGGACCGGGGCGAGCGCGCCGGAGGGTTCCGCGGTAACGGAGGAAGCGGCGGCTTCGGCGGTCGTTATGGAGAGCGGCGAGAAGGCTTCCGCGGCGACCGCGGCGAGCGCGGCGAGCGCCCGTTCCACTCCGACAGGCGCGGCTCCCGCGACCAGGGCGGTCCGTCCGGTCGACGGTTCGGTTCACGCGATCGCGATGACAGACCGACCGGCTCCTACGGGGATCGCGAAAGGGGTGGCGGCTACCGTGACCGGGACGACCGCGGCCGCCGTCCCTTCGGCGCCTCGGATCGGGCGGGCGGCCGTACCGACGATCGCGGTGGGAACCGCGACCGCGACGGGGGGCGGAGCTTCGACCGCGGCGACCGGCCGCGCGGCGCCGGCGGGTTCGAGGGACGGTGGGATCGCACCTACCAGGACAGGGACGCCTCTCGGACCGATCGACCGCGCCGCTCCTATGCGGACCGCGACGACTCGCGCGGGGGCCAGGGCTTCCGCGACCGCGAGGAGCGGGGCGGAGGCCGCCCGTTCCGGTCCGATGACCGCGGCAGCCGGCCGTACGGCGAGCGCCGCACCGATCGTCGGGAAGGCGGAGGGTACGGGGACCGTCCCCAGCGCCAGGGCGGCGGCTTCGGCGGACGGTACGGCTTCCGCGAGCGCGACAGCCGCGACAGTCGCGAGGGCCGGGAGAGCCGGGAAGGCCGCTCCTACACCCCTCGGTACGAGCGCGACGATCGTGACGGGTCCGGCAGTCGCCCGCCGCGACGTCCGGACCAGGAGCGCGGTTACGGCCGTGACGACAGGGGCGGCAGGGGCAACGAGCGCCCGGACCGTCCCCGGCGTCCCTACGGCGACCGAGGCGGCGACCGGGGCCCGGATCGAGGATTCGGGGGAGGAGATCGGCCGCGGCGTCCGTTCGGCGACCGCGACTCCAGAGGCGGCGAGGACAGGCCCAGGCGTTCCTACGCTGACCGGCAGGACGCGGGCGGCGGTGACCGCTACCGTGACCGGGACTCCTCCTTCGGTGACAGGCCGCGCCGTACGTCGGGAGACAGGCCTGACGGGTCCTTCCGCGACCGCGACGACAGGCGTTCCGGCGGTGACCGTGGGGAAGGGACTCGGACCTTCCGTGGACGTGCGCCTGGTTCGGGTGATCGGCCGCGACGCGAGTCCGGCGGTGACCGCGGTGGCCGTCCCTTCGGCAGAGATCGTGACGAGTCCAGGTCCTATGGTGGCGACCGCGGTGGGGCGCGTCCCTTCAGTCGTGACGACCGGGGCGGCAGCCGGGCGCGCTACGGCAGGCCGGACGAGCCGAGCAGGCCGAGGACCCGCGAGGAGATCCCCCCGCTGGAGCCGGACATCACGCCGGACGAACTGGATCGGGAGGCGCGTGCGGAGCTCCGTTCGTTGCCGAACGACCTTGCGGACCTCGTGGCCAGCCACCTGGTGGCGGCCGCCCGTGCGCTGACGGCGGAGGAGCCGGAAAAGGCGTACGAGCACGCCAAGGTGGCCCGCCGCTTCGCGGGCAGGATCGGCGTGGTCCGTGAGGCCACCGGCATCGCCGCCTACCACGCGGGTCAGTACGCCGAGGCGCTGGGCGACCTTCGCGCCGCGAGGCGGATCACCGGCTCGGACGAGTACCTGCCGATCATGGCGGACTGCGAGCGCGGCCTTGGACGGCCCGAGCGGGCGCTCGACCTCGTCCGGTCTCGTGAGGCCGAACGGCTGGACCGCGCGGGCCGCATCGAGCTGGCCATCGTGGAGTCCGGGGCCCGTCGTGACCTCGGTCAGCACGACGCCGCTGTCATCACGCTGCAGCGGGTTCCGGAACTGCGCGACCCGCAGCCCAAGCCCTGGTCGGCACGGCTGGCTTTCGCGTACGCGGACGCCCTGGCCGACGCGGGCCACGAGGAGGCGGCGACCGACTGGTTCGCCCGGGCGATGGCGTTCGACGAGGACGGCGAGACCGACGCGGCCGACCGCTACGCGGAGCTGACCGGCGGACTCATCGAGGACCTGGAGGAGGACCACGACGAGTCCGCTCCCGAGGGCGGCGACATCCTCGACGACCTTCTCGACGACGAGGAGGAAGACGAGGAGGAGATCGGCGACGAGGACATCGCGGGGACCGTCGAGGACGAGGAAGACCAGACCGGCATCCCCGGCGGCGACTCCTCCGGCGACTCTTCCGGTGAGGTCGTCCCGGCGGGTGAGCCCGCGGACGACAACCCGGCGGACGAGGACACGCCCACGCCTGTGTCGTCCTCGGCGGCAGAGGAGGCATCCGGTGCAGACGAGACCGACCGGCCTTCGGAGAAGGAGAGCGGGCCGTCCTACGGCCCCGCGTTCATCGAACCGAACTTCGGCGACGTGCTCGACGATCCGGAGGACTCCGAGGATCGGGTGAAGCGCCAGTCCTGAGCTGTTCGAACGGGCGCCGCCTTGGCGGCGCCCGTTTCCTTTGCCCCCAAGACGCGCCGCCCAGCCTCTGCCTCCGACTGAGATGCCGAGGTCAGCGCGGGGTGCGGTCCAGCCAGTGCATGATCCCCGCGACGTTCGACGGCGCGCCGCTCAGCAGTTCGAACTGCTCGGCGGTGGCCGCGTCGGCGCGCAGCGCGGCGTACCGCTCCCGCGTCCGGTCGCGCACCATCGCGACGGCGTGGTCGAGGTCGAGGCCCTCGGCTCTGGCCCGCTTCGTGAGGTCCACCCAGAGCCGGAGTTCCTCGGCAGACCGTTCGAGGGTCGTGGGCACGTCCTCCACGGGTCCGTAATGGCTGAACAGCAGCCGCTGCGGTTTCAGCGCCGTGAACAGCGCTATCGAGTCGAGGGCGACGTCGAGGTCGAAGTCCGGCGGCGGCGTGGCAGGCCGGAGGTCTCCGGTCTCGGGCAGATACACGCCCGCGGCGTCGCCGACGTAAAGGTCCCCCGTGAGCGAGTCCAGCAGGCCCACATGATGCTTGGCGTGACCGGGGGAGTAGTGGCTCGCCAGGGTGCGGCCGTTGCCAAGGTCGATCGTTCCGGTGTCGCCCAGGGCACGGATGCGGGCCGCGTCGGTGGGCGCGAGAGTGCCGAACAGTACGTCGAGCTTGTCGCCCCAGACCATCTTGGCGCTCGCCATGAGCCGGGACGGGTCGGCGAGGTGGCGGGCGCCCTTCTCGTGGACGACGATCTCCGCGGACGGGTAGTAGTTCGCGATGTCTCCCACGCCGCCCGCGTGATCCAGGTGAATGTGGGTCACCACGACGGTCGCGAGATCGTCCGGTCCGACCCCTAGGGACGACAGAGCGTCCCTGACCACGGGAGCCGAGGTCGAGGTGCCCGTCTCGACCAGGCACGGACGGTCGCCGAGGATCAGGTAGCCGGCGGTGATGCCGGAATAACCCGCCATCCGCGTGTCGATCTCGTAGACGTCGCCGCCGAGTGGAGTCACGTTGTCCACAGTCCACTCCTGTAACTAGAACCGGTATCCACAGAATGGCATTCAGAGAGTCGCCGGCCCAACCTGGTCGCGCACAGTGATCTCCGTGGCAGAGAGGAGATCACATGCACCGCAACGAGGTGACGCTCGCGGGGCGGCTGTCCATGGAGCCGGCGCACCGGGAACTGCCGAGCGGAGCCCTGCTGACACAGTGGCGCCTCGCGGTCCGCAGGCCCGGAGGCCGGCCGGGCTTCCATCGATCCGACGCGATCGAGTGCGCGACGTTCGACGACGGGGTGCGCGACATGCTGGCCGGGTGGCGGCTCGATGATCTGGTGGAGGTGGAAGGCGCGTTGCGCCGCCGCTGGTGGCGGGGCGGCAGTCGCTACGAGATCGAGGTTCGCAGGGCGCGCCGCGTCGAGCCGGCCGTCCCCGCCCGGAGACGGCGCAGGAGGGCTCCCCGCGCCGGTGACGACACCGCCATCGGGGACACCGCGGCTGGGGACGCCACCCTTGAGACCGCTCAGGCAGATGCCGCGGCTGAGGCGGCTCAAGCAGATGCCGGGGCTGCGGCCACTGATGCCCGCGAGGCCGTCGGACGCGGTGAGGTCGCAGAAGCGTCCTCCGGCGGTGCGGCTCAGCCCGCAGACCTTACGGGGTCTCCCGGCGGGCAGGCCGCGGTGTCTCCCGCGCCGTCGTCCTGCGATCAGCGCGTCGCCGACTCCGGGCAGCCCGCCGGTGAGGTGGTCAGTCAGTGGCGAAGGTCCGCATGACCAGCCCCGTCCTGGGCTTGGGACCGAACGAGGTCGACTTGCGCGGCACTCGCTCGCCCTGCGCCGCGACCGTGAGGACGTCCTCCGTGGACAGCGGATTCAGCAGCACCGCCGTTCCGCCGAGCCGGCGCGCCTTGTCCACGGCGGCGAGGGCGTCGTGGTGCACGACCATCACCGACTGCTCGCTGTCGGTGATCCCCCACACCTTGGGCAGGAGGAACGCCGTGAGGATCGAGGTGTCGAGCATCCGCCACCGCGCGGACTGCTCGGACGGCATGGCGTGCTCGACCTGCAGCGGGTCCGGATCCGTCAGCAGGTGGGCGGGGCCGTCGCCGGCGAGCACGAAGGCGGGGCCGGTCGCCGTGGCGAGACCCGCGAGGGCGTCCTCGACCAGGGAGAACTCGTGGACCTGCCAGGCGCCCTTGGCCCGGGCGGCGGCCTCCTGCAGGGGCAGCCCGGGAATGACCCGGTGGATGGCCCTGAGGTCGGGGGGATAGACCGTGGAGTCGACCAGATACGCCAGGCCGTAGTCCCAGGGCCCGGGGCCGATGTGGTCCTTCTGCAGCGCCTCGTAGGTGGCGTAACGGTGGTGACCATCGGCGATGAGCGCCTGGCGATCGCGCAGGTCCTCCGCCACGGCGTCGATCTCGTGGACGTCGGTCACCGCCCAGAGCCGGTGGTGCACGCCCTCACGGGTCCGGACGTCCACCAGGGGGAATCGCTGTGTCGCCACGTCGTCGACGAGCCGGGAGGCGGTGCCGCCGCCCTCGTACAACAGGAAGATCGGCTCGAAGTTGGCCTGCGTGGCCCGCATCAGGGCGAGCCGGTCGGCGACGGGCTCCGGCAGCACGTTCTCGTGCGGGAGGATCGAGGCCGAGCCGACCCCCACGCCGCCGATCAGGCCCCGCTGCAGGAAACCGACCCCGCTCTGCTCGTACACGTACAGGCCGGGCAGGGAGTCGACCGCCAGCACTCCCTCGGCGAGCCACTCGCCCAGGGCGGCGCTCGCCTCGCCGTAGTGGCTGATTCCGGGAAGGATCAGGCGCACGACGTTGTTCGCATGACGACTGAGCAGTTCCCGCAGTTCCTCAGGGGAGATGAGGTCATACGGCGGGGAGGTGACAGCGGCCAGGTCGTCCACCGCGTATCGGACGCCGTGGAACGGACGTAGCACCAGTCCCGCCCGTTCAGAACTCTCCATACCGGGCATGTTGCCATAAGTGCCCGGACTCCCCGACGCTGCGGTGCCCGGTTGCTAGCGAAATCGGAGTGCAGGAGGGCTTACCCGATGATCGAAGGACGAAACGAGGCTTCTGCTTCTTCCAATGATCCGGGCGGTACGCCTTCCGGTGGTGTCTACGAGTGGTTCCAGCGCGGCATGAGGCTGCTCGAGGAGGGCAGCCCGGCCGCGGCCGCGGCGATTCTGGAGCACGCCGCACGGGCCGAGCCCGACTCGCGCAGCATCCGCGAGGCCCTGGCCCGCGCCCAGTTCAACTCCAAGCGATACGACGAGGCGGCGGGTAGTTTCCGCTGGATCGTCGACGCCAATCCCGCCGAGGACTACGCCTACTTTGGTCTGGGCCTGTCGCTGTGGCGCAGCGGAGACGTCGAGGGAGCCCAGGAGCCGCTCGCGGTGGCGGTGGCGATGCGCCCCGACCTCCGGCACTACGTGTCCGCGCTGAAGCAGGTCCGGGCCACGCTGCGGGCGAGGCGTGCGTGACCGTAGGCCATACTTCCGCCATGTCAGAAATCACCGGCACTCTCGCGGACGCCTACGACACGCTGTTGCTGGACCTCGACGGTGTCGTCTATCTCGGAAAACAGGCGGTCCCCGGCGCCCCCGAGGCGCTGGTGAAGGCTCGGGACCTGGGCGTGCGGCTCGCGTTCGTGACGAACAACGCGAGCCGCACACCGGGGGCGATCGCACAGCACCTCAATCATCTGGGCGTGCCGGCCGCCCCGGAGGACGTGGTCACATCCGCCCAGGCGGCGGCCCGCCTGATCGCGGAGCACGTGCCGGCGGGGTCGGCCGTCCTGGTCGTGGGCGGCATGGGACTGCGGATGGCGCTGCGGGAGCACGGCCTGCGTCCCGTCACGTCGGCCTTGGACGCTCCTGCCGCCGTGGTGCAGGGCATCGCCGAGAACCTGTCCTACGGGCTGCTGTCCGAGGGGGCGCTCGCCGTACGTCGGGGAGCCTGGTTCGTCGCGGCCAACGGCGACACGACGATGCCGACAGGCCGGGGCGAACAGCCCGGGAACGGGGCGATGAGCCGGGTGATCGCCACCGCCACGGGTGTCGAGCCCGTGGTCGCGGGCAAGCCGGAGCCGCCGCTGCATCGCGAATCGATGATCCGCACCCGCGCCGAACGGCCGCTGATCGTGGGCGACCGGCTCGACACCGACATCGAGGGCGCGACCCGGGCCGGCGTCGACAGCCTGCTCGTGCTGACCGGCGTCGCCGGCGCGCTCGACGTGCTCACCGCCGCTCCCCGGCACCGGCCCACCCACGTCGCCGCCGACCTGTCCGGCCTGCACGCGCCCGTGGTTCCCGTACGGCGGGGTTCGGGCGGCTGGACCTGCGGCGGGTGGACGGCCGCCTGGCAGGACGGGAAGCTCGTGCTGACCGGGGAGGGCGACCCGGTCGAGGGGCTGCGCGCCGCGTGCGCCGCCACGTGGGAAGCCGCGGGGGACGGTCAGGCGGACGAGGACGCGGTCAAGGGCGCCCTGGCGTCGCTCGACAACTGACCGGGGCCAAGAACGGCGGCGGTGCGCGGTCTCAAGTGCCGGCCCGCCGCTTCGCTCCCGGCCCGCGCTTCGAGCCCGACCGCCGGGGGACGGCGCGTCTCACGATCCATTGTCGGCTTGGCGGGTACGCGCGGGAGCGGTCAGAGGAGCTTGCGCAGGCGCAGCAGATCGCCGAGGCTGGCGTCGATCTTGACCCGGCCGCCGAGCAGCGCCCGGCCCATGTCGAGCTCGCCGTTCACCATCGAGACCAGGTCCTCGCTCTTGAGCGTCAGCTTGACCTCGGCGGGCCGCCCGTCCTCCGGGGGCACCTCCTTGAAGGGGTCGAGCCCGTTCCGGTGAAGGCGGCCGTAGAACGTCACGCCGAGATCGGAGATCCGGCAGGCCAGCCGGCGTTCGACCACGTGCTTGGCACGGTCCTGCTCGCTGATCTCGTCGAACTGCTTGACGAGCTTGTCCAGCGCCGCCCGGCATTCCTCGACGGTCGCCATGCGCCTGCCTCTCTCCTTCGGACCGTGTCTCCTCGTGAACCGCTTCTCCTCGTGCCGTGCGCGGATCACCGGTCGACGATGTGATTTCCCCTCTACCTACCGACAGTAGCTTTCCACCGGCGGGCGGCGCGAAATCCGCGCCGGGTCACGGAACGGCAACGGCCCCGGGGGGGGTGAGACCACGGGAGGGAATGTCTCGCCGTCTTCCGCCGAACGGCCGGATGGCGCGCGATCGTCGGTGGCGTCCGATAGCGTCGAGGCGACCAGCGCCGTCGCGGCCCGCAAGGGGACCGTCGCGGCATGGGCCGCGTGCGCGTACGGCACGTCCGGGGCCCGGTCCCGGCGGAAGCACGGGCCCAAGCCCCGGCGCGAGCGTGACGCCGCGCGTGGGGGATCATGGCGGGGCAGGCGCAGCAGGAAGGGATCATGACGGACAGCGGTATCGCGGCCGGGGAACACCTAGCCTCGGGCGCCGACGGCGTGCAGGCCGCGTTGTCGCCTCTCGGACGGCTGGCTCACGTGCCGGTGTCCGAGCACGTGGGCGTCTTCGAGCGGGTCCTGGCCGGTCTCGAAGCGGTGCTCGCGTCCGTGGAGGATGCCGGGGGACCGCAGGCCGTAGCCGGCGGCGACGAAGAGAGCGACCGGTGAGCGTCACGAGAGCGGCCGCGGTCGCCGGGAGCCGGACGTACCCGGCACGCGAATGCGCGGCGGGACGGGTGCGGTGAAGCGCGTCCGGCTGGACAGCGAGCTCGTGCGCCGGGGGCTCGCCCGTTCCAGGGAGCAGGCGGTCCAGCTCATCGAGGCGGGCCGGGTCAGTGTCGGGGGCCAGGTGGCGGGCAAGGCGGCCACCCAGGTGGACACCGCCGCACCCATCGTGGTCGCCGAGGCGGCGGAGGGCCCGGACTACGTGTCCAGGGGCGCGCACAAGCTGCTCGGCGCGCTGCGCGCGTTCGAGGGGCTGCGCGTCGAGGGGCGCCGATGCCTCGACGCGGGAGCCTCCACCGGCGGCTTCACCGACGTGCTGCTCAGGCACGGCGCCGCCCACGTGCTCGCGGTCGACGTGGGGTACGGCCAGCTCGCCTGGTCGCTGCGCACCGACGAGCGGGTCACGGTGATGGAGCGGGTCAACGTCCGCGACCTGACTCCGGAGATGGTGGGCGAGCCGCCGACGCTGATCGTCGGGGACCTGTCCTTCATCTCCCTCCGGCTCGTCCTGCCGGCTCTGGTGGGCTGCGCGGCCGAGGTGGCGGAGTTCGCGATGCTGGTGAAACCTCAGTTCGAGGTAGGCAAGGAGCGCGTGGGGGCGGGAGGCGTCGTACGCGACCCGGCCCTGCGGGCGCAGGCGGTGCGGGACGTCGCGGCGTCGGCGCGCTCGCTGGGTCTGACGGTCAAGGGCGTGACGGCGAGCCCGTTGCCGGGACCGTCGGGAAACGTGGAATACGTGCTGTGGCTCGGGAAGGGGCAGGGACACGAGTCCGTGCCCGACGTGGACACCGCCGTCGACACGGCGGTCGCGGAGGGCCCCCGGTGAGCGCGGGCGGCGAGGCGTGGAGACGATGAACGCGATGAGCACGGGCGGCGCGGCGGGCGACCGGGCGGACGCCAAGAGGACCGTCCTGGTGACGGCGCACACGGGCCGGGAGGCGGCCGTGCGCAGCGCCCGCCTGGTCGTGGAACGGCTGATCGAGGCGGGCATCAACGTCCGGGTGCTCGACGAGGAGGCGGCGGAACTCGGCCGCGTCCACGCGGAGGTCGTCCCGGAGAACGGGGCGGCGCTCGACGGGGCCGAGCTGATCATCGTCCTGGGTGGTGACGGCACGCTGCTGCGCGCGGCCGAGCTGGCCCGTCCGGCCGCGGTGCCGCTGCTCGGCGTGAACCTGGGCCACGTGGGCTTCCTCGCCGAGGCGGAGGTGGAGGACCTGACGTCCGTGGTGGACCGGGTGGTCGAGGGCAGCTACGAGGTCGAAAAGCGCATGACGGTCGAGGTCGTCGTGCGCCTCAACGGCTCGGTGCTCGCCCGCACCTGGGCGCTCAACGAGGCGTCGGTCGAGAAGAAGGACCGCATGCTGGAGGTCGTGGCGGAGATCGACGGCCGCCCGCTGTCGCGCTGGGGGTGCGACGGTGTGATCTGCGCGACCCCCACCGGGTCGACGGCGTACGCGTTCTCGGCGGGCGGCCCGGTGGTCTGGCCCGAGGTGGAGGCGCTGCTCCTCGTGCCCAACAGCGCCCACGCCCTGTTCGCCCGGCCGATGGTGGTGTCACCGAAGTCCACGCTCGCGCTGGAGATCCTTCCCGACACCAGCGCCGGCGTGCTGTGGTGCGACGGGCGCCGCCGCTTCGACATCCCGCCCGGCGCCCGGGTGGAGGTCCGCAGGGGTGAGGTGCCGGTGCGGCTGGCCCGCCTGCTCGGCGTGGAGGCCACCGGGGCGCCCTTCACCGACCGTCTGGTGGCGAAGTTCGGCCTGCCGGTGCAGGGCTGGCGAGGCCGGGTGCGCTCCGGCTGACCGTGAAGGCGCCGCGGTCCACAGCGCAGTGTGGCGGTTGGTGGCGATATGCCGGATGAGCAGGCATTTCGTGTCCACAGATTCTCGTTCGGGCCGCGGGACGGACACGCCGTCCTCGAAAATCTTGACGAGTTACGCGTAGGATCTCTGGCGAGTTCGGTCGGCAAAACGGGAGGGACCAGTGCGGCCACGGGTCGAGGAGGTCCGCATCCAGGGGCTCGGCGTGATCGACGAAGCCATCCTGGAGCTGTCACCGGGATTCACCGTCGTCACGGGTGAGACGGGAGCCGGCAAGACGATGGTCGTCACCGGCCTCGGCCTGCTGTTCGGAGGGCGGGCCGACCCGGCCAGGGTCCGGCCCGGCGCCGACAAGGCCACGATCGAGGGCACGCTCGTCATCGAGCCGGGGGGCCGCGTGGCCCAGCAGGTCGCCGACGTCGGCGGCGAGGTCGAGGACGGGCAGCTCATCATCTCCCGGTCGGTCTCCGCCGAGGGCCGCTCCCGCGCCTGGCTGGGCGGCCGTGCCGTGCCGGTGGGCACGCTGACCTACATCGCCGACGACCTCGTGGCCGTGCACGGCCAGATGGACCAGCAGCGGCTGCTGCAGCCCGGCAGGCAGCGGGCGGCGCTCGACCGCTACGCCGGAGACGAGCTGATCAAGCCCCTGCGGGCCTACGAGCAGGCATACAAGCGGCACAAGCAGGTGGGCGAGCTGCTCCACGAGCTGACCGTCAAGGCCAGGGAGCGGACGCAGGAGGCCGACGTGCTGCGGTTCGGCCTGGAGGAGATCGAGAAACTGGAGCCCCGGCCAGGGGAGGACGCCGAGCTGAAGGAGGAGGCCGAGCGGCTCTCCCACGCCGACGCGCTGCGCACCGCCGCCACGACCGCGCACACGGCGCTGCTCGGGGATCCGATGTCGGGCGCGCAGGACGTGCAGGACGCCGTGTCGCTGCTCGGCCACGCCAAGGCGGCCGTGGAGTCGGTGCGCGACTTCGATCCCGCGCTCGCCGGTCTCGCAGACCGCCTGGCCGAGGCCGGTTACCTGGTCTCCGACGTGGCCACCGAGCTGGCCGCATACGCCGAGTCGGTCGAGGCCGACCCGGCGCGGCTCGCGGCGGTGCAGGAGCGCAGGGCGGCGCTGAACGGCCTCATGCGCAAGTACGGCGAGGACGTCTCGGCCGTCCTCGCCTGGGCGCAGCGGGCCGCCGAGCGGCTGTCGGAGCTCGAGGGCGATGACGAGCGCATCGAGGAGCTGACGCGGGAGCACGGCGAGCTCACCGAGCGGCTGGGCGAGCTGGCCGGTGAGCTGACCGCCATCCGCGCCGCCGCGGCCGAACGGTTCGGCCGGGCGGTGACCGAGGAGCTGACCGCGCTCGCCATGCCGCACGCCCGGGTGAGCGTAGAGATCACCGCCACGGAGGGCTTCGGCCCGCACGGCGTGGACGAGGTCGAGCTCCGGCTGGCCTCGCATCCCGGCGCGCCGCCGCTGCCGCTGACCAAGGGCGCCTCGGGCGGTGAGCTGAGCCGGGTGATGCTCGCCATCGAAGTGGTCTTCGCCGGCGCCGACCCCGTGCCGACGTTCGTGTTCGACGAGGTCGACGCCGGAGTGGGCGGCAAGGCGGCCGTGGAGATCGGCAGGCGGCTGGCCAAGCTCGCCAGGACCGCGCAGGTCATCGTGGTCACCCACCTGCCGCAGGTTGCGGCCTTCGCCGACCAGCACCTCGTGGTCGAGAAGGCGAGCGACGGCAGCGTGGTCCGCAGCGGTGTCGTGACCCTCGACCAGGACGGTCGCGAGCGGGAGCTGGCGCGGATGCTCGCCGGCCTGGAGGACTCCGAACTCGGCCGGGCGCACGCGGCAGAGCTGCTGTCCATCGCCGCCGCCGACAAGGCCGCCTGGGAGAAGCAGTCCTCGGGCGGGTCCAAGCGTTCGGGCCGCCGCACCGCCGGCTGAGTGCCGTGCACCGGCGCCCCGGCTGAGTGCCGAGCGTCGGCGCCCCGGCTGAGTGCCGAGCGTCGGCCCCGGGGGGTGAGCGTGGCCTGGCCCGAGCCGTGTGGCGGGCGCCTGCGCCCCGGCTGAGCGCATGCGCACCGACGGCGTCCCCGGCCCGCCCGGGGCGTACACTCGGCGGGGCGTGCGCGGGGGTGACGTTTCGATCGGGGCGCGCCGGGAAGCAGTCAAGCCCCGGGAACGAGGGGACGAGGAACGGGGGTCGGACGGCGTCGCGGAAGGTGTGCGTCGACCCCGGCTGCCCCCGGTCGTCGCACCTCGGCAACATCCCTGACTTGCAGTGAGAAATCAGACGAGCCGTGGGGTGTGGAAGCGTGGCGGTCGCCGCCTCTGGCAGGATGGTCATGATGAAGGTCCCGAGCTTGAATGTTCCGGGCCTCCGCCGCAGGAAGGCCGACGGCCTTCCCGGGGTGACGGCAGTGGCGAGAATCGACAGGCGGACGAAGAGGCTTACCAAGCGCCTCAAGCCCGGGGAAATCGCGATTATCGATCACGTCGACATCGACCGGGTCAGCGGGGAGGCTCTCGTCGCGTGCGGCGTGGCGGCCGTGGTCAACGTCGCCGCGAGCATCAGCGGCCGTTACCCCAACCTCGGGCCGCAGATCCTGATCGACGCGGGCGTGCCCCTGATCGACAACGCGTCGCCGGAACTGTTCGAGCGGATCGCGGACGGTGACGTGATCCGCGTCCACGAGGGCATGGTCTACCTCGACGAGGAACTGATCGGAAAGGGGCAGCCGCAGACCGCCGAGAGCGTCGAGGCGGCGATGACCGAGGCCCGCGCGGGCCTGGCCGTCCAGATCGAGGCATTCGCCGCGAACACGATGGAGTACGTCCGGCGCGAGCGTGACCTTCTGATCGACGGAGTCGGCGTGCCCGACATCCGCACCTCCCTGGAGAACCGCCACGCCCTCATCGTGGTGCGGGGTTACCACTACAAGGAGGACATCGCCACGCTGCGGCCGTACATCCGGGAGTACCGCCCGGTGCTGATCGGCGTGGACGGCGGGGCGGACGCGCTGCTCGACGCGGGGTACGTGCCCGACATCATCGTGGGCGACTTCGACTCCGTCTCGGAGAAGGCGCTGTGCTGCGGCGCCGAACTGGTCGTGCACGCCTACCGCGACGGGCGGGCTCCGGGGCTGGATCGGGTGCACAAGCTCGGCCAGGAGGCGGTCGTGTTCCCCGCGACCGGGACGAGCGAGGACATCGCCATGCTCCTCGCCGACGACAAGGGCGCCACGTTGATCGTCGCGGTCGGCACCCATTGGACGCTCGACGAGTTCCTGGACAAGGGCAGGTCGGGCGCGGCGAGCACGTTCCTCACCCGCCTGCGGGTGGGCAGCAAGCTCGTGGACGCCAAGGGCGTGAGCAGGCTCTACCGCAGCCGGATCTCCACGCCCTCCCTCCTGCTGCTCGTGGCCACCACACTGGTCACGATCGGCGTCGTGCTCTCGGTGTCGCCGATCGGCCAGGTATGGCTGAACGGCCTGCGCGTGGCCTGGAACGGCTTCATCTTCTGGCTGGTCGGACTCTTCTCGTGATCGATTTCCGTTATCACCTCGTCTCGATCGTGGCGATCTTCCTCGCGCTCACGGTCGGCATCGTGCTGGGCAGCACCGTGCTCGAGCCCACGTTCTTCAAGTCGGCCGAGGAGATGACCGCGTCACTGCGGAAGGCCAACGAGAGCAACCTGGCCCAGATCTCGCAGCTGCAGAGCCGCGAGGAGGGCAGCGACTCGCTGGTCACGACGCACCTGCCCGAGCTCGTGCGCGGGCAGCTCGCCGGGGAGCGCGTCGTGCTCGTCGAGGCTCCGGGCGCGTCGGCCGCCCTGCGCGACCCGATCGAGAAGCTCGTGACGAGCGCGGGCGCCGTCTACAGCGGCAGGGTCAGCCTGACCGAGAAGTTCACCGACGCCGAGCAGGCGAACGTGGTGGACGGGCTGGCCACCAACCTCGCCCCGGCCGGCACCGCCTTCCCCGACGGGGCCACGCCGTACGACAAGGCCGCGGCGATGCTCGCCGGTGCGATCGTGACCAACGACCGCGCGCAGGCGGGCCGGGCCAATCCCGCGGCCACCGGTGTGCTGGAGGCCTTCCAGGCCGGCGACTTCCTGACCTTGAAGGGCGATCCGGAGCAGCGCGCCACGATGGCCATCCTGCTCGCGCCGTCCCAGCCGTACGAGGGAGAGGACGCCGACCGGCAGACGAACGCGATCGTCTCGGTGGCGGCCGGGCTCGACACCGGCGCCCTCGGCACCGTCCTCGCGGGCACCGTCACCGCGTCCGGCACGGGCGGGGTCATCGCGGCCCTGCACGACACCGGCGGCGTGGCCTCCGCCGTCTCGACGGTCGACACCGTCGATTTCGCCGCGGGCCGTGTCGTCGTGGTCTACGCTCTGCGGGAGCAACTGACCGGCCGTTCCGGCGCGTACGGCGTCGGCAGCGGCGCGACGGCGTTCGAGCCCGCGGTGACCGCGCCCAGCCAGACCCCCACCCCGGTGGCGAGCCGGGGCTGAGCCGCCGGCCGGCACACCAACGGAGAGAAGGGCAACAGCCGTGGCCACACGTTCCCAGGCCGGCACCCGCGCCGCCGCGGCGCTCGGCGCTGCCGTCGGCGCCGCGCTCGGCGCCGTCGCCGCGCGTGCCGCCTTCGCCGCGTTCCGGCGCCGCCCGCCCATCGGCGACGAGAAGACCGCCGACGAGTACTGGACCCGGGTCAACCACCGCGGCGAGCCGGTCACGCTGCTGGAGGGGCCGGCGTTCGCCGCCGGCGCTGTCGCGGCCTCCGCCCTCGCCCCCGGCCTGCC
>NZ_JBFAOO010000176.1:0-15316 GCF_040675265.1 Microbispora sp. NPDC049633 | reverse complement strand
CGTGGGACACGCCGACGCCGGCGAGGTCGAGCAGGCTCGTCACCTGCTGCGCGCCCGTGCCCGAGGCGGCCACGACGCCCACCGGCCCCGGGCGCAGGACGTTGGCGAAACCCAGACCCGCCCCGCCGACGACGGCGGTGCCGCAGTCGGGCCCCATCACGAGCACGCCCTTGGCCCGCGCCCGGTCCTTGAGCAGGATCTCCTGCTCCACCGGCACGTTGTCACTGAAGATCATCACGGAGAGCCCGGCCTCCACGGCGTCGAGCGCCTCGGCGAAGGCGTGCTCGCCCGGCACGCTCACCAGCGCCAGCGTCGCCTCGAAGGCCCGCGCCGCCGACCGCGTGGTGCGCGGCGGCGCCTCGTCCCGCGTCCCGCTCGCCGGCGCCCGTGCGGCGAGCTGTCGTTCGAGTTCGGCGGCGGCGTCCTCCAGCTCCTCGGGGGAGGAGGCCCGCAGCGCCACCAGCAGGTCGCCGGGCGTCGCGGGCGGCACCGCGAAGCCGAGATCGCGGGCGAGAGCCGTGTTGAGCTCGGTGGCCATCGCGACGACGGCGACGGTCACTCCGGGCTGTCCGGTGAGGGCCCGGCTCACCCGCATCAGCGTCACGGAGTCGCGGTAGACCCCGGGGCGCACCTCGACCAGGTCGTTCAACGGCCCTCCCGGAGAGCGAGGACGGCGGACAGGCCGATCTGCACGCCCCACGCCAGGTCGGCGCCCGAGGTGTGGCCGAGGCGGAGCAGGCGGTGCGCGGCCGGCTCCAGCGGCTGGTGCCCGGCCACGCCGCGCAGCACCCCGGTGACCTCCGGGCTCGCCTCGCCCCTCGCGGCGCAGTGCAGCAGGGTGGCCGAGACGGGCGTGGTCCGGGTGCGGGCGTCGTAGGTGACCGCGGCGGCCAGCCAGTCCGCCAGCCAGACGGCGCGCGGCACGCCCGCCGCCGCGCCGAGATGCCGCAGCGCGACCAGCAGGCCGGCGAGCATGTCGTCGCCGCTCGGGGTCAGCCCCGGGCCGAGGCCGATCAGCCGCTCGGCCGCCGTGATGCTGTCCAGCAGCGACCCCGCCAGGCAGCCGCGCTCCAGCAGCGCCGGGGCGCCGCCCGGGTCCAGGCCCGGCCGCCGGGGCGAGGCCGCGCGGGCGCGGCCGAGCAGCCCGGGCGCGGCCGCGAGCCGTGCGGGGTCGGCGGGGGCGAGCGGGGGAGCGGGGTCCCACCAGCGGCGTACGCGGATCGACAGGCCGCCGACGTCGACGGAGCCCTCCCCGACCCAGGCGTCGTCGCCCGCCGACACCCCTTCGACGCGCCCGGCGAGCACCACGGCGTTGGGCAGGCGGGTCGCCTCGCCCGTCACCACGGCGACGACGTGCGGCTCGGCCTCGCTCCTGATCTCCAGGTAGAGCGCGAGGGGAAAGACCGCGAGCACCCGGGCCGGGCGGCGGGGCGCCTCGAGCGCGGGCCGTACGGCAACACTCGCGGCGCCGCTCACATAGGCGGGGGCCGCCGGGGGGCGGGACGCGGGCGTCGCCGCCCGCGCTCTCGGGCGCGTGCCAACACTCACCGGACCTCCCGAAGCCAGTCGTTGCCGACGCTAAAGCCCGGTCTCCCCCCTCCGTACGGAGAAAGATGCCAACAGTCGGCCGAATGCTTGGCTCTTCCTGACAGGACCGGTGCTCGGGCACAATCGGCGTGGGACGTCCCGGAGCGGTGCGCGACCCATGACCCCACGACGTCGCGACCCGATTCAGAGAGCACGTTCAGAAGCACTTTCAGTAAGCACTGTCCGGCGAGCAGGACCGGAGACGGCATTGCACAACGACCCGGCCCCGCCCGCGATGCGCCTGGCCAGCACCGGAACGATCTTCCACGGCGTGTCGGTGGGGGAGGTGCTCGGAGTCTCGACGCTGGCGGACGCCCGTCTGATCGCCGGTCGGGGCGGCCTCGACCGCATCGTGCAGCGCCTCAACGTGATGGAGGTGCCCGACATCCTCGCCTGGGTGAAGCCGCACGAGCTGCTGCTCACCACGGGCTACCCGCTGCGCAACACGCCGCAGTCGCTCGACCGGCTCGTGGCCGACCTGGACGAGCGCGGCCTGGCCGCTCTGGCGATCAAGCTCGGCCGCTATCTGGACGAGCTCCCGGGGGAGATGGTCGAGCAGGCCGACCGGCTGGGCTTCCCGCTCATCCTGCTGCCCAACGACGTCGGCTTCGACGACATCCTCAACCAGGTGCTCACCGACATCCTCAACCGGCAGGCGGCGATCCTCGCCCGCACCGAGGAGGCGCACCGGGCGCTCGTGCAGATCGTGCTCGCGGGGGGCGGGATGCGGGAGGTCACGGCGGAGGTGGCCGGGCTGCTGCAGGTGGCCGTGGGGGCGGCCGACGCCGCCGGCCACTTCCTCGCCACCGCGGGGGAGCCCGCGCAGGTGGCCCGGCTGCGGGAGATCAACGCGGCCCTCGCGCGGACGCCGTCGGCCACGCCCGCCGGCGGCGACGGGCACCACGCCGCCGTCCCGATCGTCGCGGGCGGGCACCACCACGGGAGGATCGCGGCCTACAGCGCCCACGGCACGCTGACTCCCAGCGACATAGGGATCCTGGAGCGCGCCGCGACCGTCGCCGCGCTGGTGATCACCAAGCAGGAGGCGGTCACCGCCGTCGAGAGCAAGTACCGCGCCGACTTCCTGCGGGACGTGCTCACCGGCAGGGGCGGGCTGCGCGTGGCCGAGCGCGCCCAGGCGTTCGGCTGGGACCTGGAACGCCCGGTGAGCGTGCTGGTCGCCGAGATCGACCCCGACGCCGAGGAACGGCCGCTTCAGGACCGCATGCTCGCGGCGTGGCAGGCGTCGGTGCGCAAGCACGACCCGCGCGGCGCGGTCGCCGGTTTCTCCCATGAGGTGGTGGCGATCGTCGGGGCCGCCGCCGACCCGGCCAGAGTGGCCAGGGACGCGCTCGCCGCCGTCTCCGACGGCACGTTCTCCACCGGCCTCAGCCGGGTCGCCTCCGGCGCGGACGCCCTGCCCGGCGCGTACGGCCAGGCGCTGAAGGCCGCCAGGGTGGGCCGCCAGCTCCACGGTGCGGGCGCCGTCGCCCACTTCGACGAGCTGGGCGTCTACCGGCTGCTGTCGCTGGTGAACGACACCGAGGAGCTGCACGCCTTCGTCCGGGAGACCCTGGGCCCGCTGGCGGGGGACGACGACGCCGAGAACGCCGACCTGCGGCGCACCCTGCAGGCGCTGCTGGAGACGAACCTCAACGTCGCCGAGACCGCGCGCCGGCTGCATTTCCACTACAACACGCTGCGCTACCGGATCGGGAAGCTGGAGCGCATGCTGGGCAACTTCACCGAGGACGCCCACCTGCGGCTCAACCTCACCCTCGCCCTGCACGTGCTGCGCATGCGGGGTATCTGACTGCCTAAGCTGGCGGCGTGAACGATGCGAAGGCCCCTGCCATCACCTTCGAGCTGGACGGCGACCACATCCCGCTCTGCGATCTTCTCAAGTTCTGCCAGATCGCCGACAGCGGCGGCGCCGCCAAGCACCTCGTCGCCGAGGGCCGGGTGCGCGTCGACGGACGCGTGGAACTGCGCAAAGCCTGCAAAATCCGGGCGGGCCAGGTCGTCACCGGAGACGGGTACACGATCCGCGTGGTGTGACGCCCCGGAGTCCGTCGGTTTGGCAGATCATGCCAATGTCTGTCGCGCACGCCAGTCCTAAAGTGCCCCAAACGGTCCAGTAGCGCCGCGGAGGGACGCCTGCGGGGTGGCCGACCGGCCCACGGCCCAGTAGCAAGAGGGGCGTAAATGGCTTTCAGATGGACAGTGCACGGCGACGGGAGAGGGCTGGCGCCCGGGGACGTCGTCAAACCCGACGAGAGGCTGAGCTGGCCGCGCATGGTCGGCATCGGCGCCCAGCACGTGATCGCCATGTTCGGCGCGACCTTCGTGTTCCCCCTCGTCATGGGGCTGGACCCGAACACGGCCGTGATGATGTCGGGCGTCGCGACGATCCTGTTCCTGCTGTTCACCCAGGGGCGGATCCCCAGCTACCTGGGCACGTCGGCGTCGTTCGTCGGCGGCGTGGTGGCCGTGCGGGCCGCGTTCGGCGGCGACACCCCGGGGGCCGACCAGGTCGTGACCGGCGCGATCCTCGTCGCCGGCCTGGTGCTCGCCCTGTGCGGTGTGGCGATCCACGTGCTCGGCGTGCAGATCATCCACCGCGTCTTCCCGCCGGTCGTGACCGGCGCGGTGGTCATGCTGATCGGGTTCGGCCTGGCGTACGTCGTGGCCGACGTCTACTGGCCGCAGGACCCGTGGATCGCGTTGATCACGATGGTCGCGACGTTCGTGTTCGTCGTGCTGTTCCGCGGTTTCCTCGGCCGGATCGGCGTGCTGCTCGGGCTCGTCTTCGGGTTCGTCCTGTCCTGGCTCGCCGACAAGGTCTTCGGGAACATCACCGCCTACAACGCGGGCACCGGGAAGATCGACACGCACCCCCGGGTGAGCTTCCAGGCCGTCGCCGACGCCGACTGGATCGGGCTGCCGCACTTCCACGCGCCGTCGTTCCAGGCGTCGGCCGTGCTGGTCGTGCTGCCCGCCGTGATCGCCCTGATCGCGGAGAACGTCGGCCACGTCAAGGCCGTGGGCCAGATGACCGGCGCCGACGTCGACCCCCAGATGGGCAGGGCCGTCATCGCCGACGGCGTCGGCACCGCGGTCGCGACCGCCGTCGGCGGCTCGCCCACCACGACGTACGCCGAGAACATCGGCGTCATGGCGGCCACGCGGGTCTACTCGACGGCGGCCTACTACATCGCCGCGATCATCGCGATCCTGTTCGGCCTGTGCCCGAAGTTCGGCGCGCTGATCGCCGCCACGCCCGGCGGCGTGCTCGGCGGCGTCACGGTCATCCTGTACGGCATGATCGGTCTGCTCGGCGCGAAGATCTGGGTGGAGAACCGGGTGGACTTCGCCGACCCGGTGAACATGGTGCCGATCGGCGCGGGGATCATCCTCGCGATCGGCCCGGTCACCCACCAGATCACCGGCGACTTCTCGCTCGCCGGAATCGCGCTCGGGACGATCGTGGTGCTCGCCGGCTATCACCTGCTCCGCGCCATCGCGGGCAGACGAGCGAAGGAGGTCACGGGTGGGGAGATCGGGCTCGAACGCGACCCGGCCGTCTGAACGGCCCGCGCCGCGGGTGCGCACGCGGTGAAACCGCCTCCGTTCGACTACCACGGCCCGGTCACCCTCGGCGAGGCGCTGGACGTCCTCGCCGAGGCCGGGCCGGACGGGAAGGTGCTGGCGGGCGGCCAGAGCCTGATCCCGCTGCTCAACATGCGGCTGGCCGCGCCCGCCCACATCGTCGACGTGAACCGCGTGCCCGGTCTGGACGGGATCGAGGCCGGTCCGGGCGGCGTACGCGTCGGGGCCCTGGCCCGGCACGCCGCCGTGGAACGCTCGCCCGAGGCCGCCGCCGCGCTGCCGCTGCTGCGCCAGGCGCTGCGGCTGGTCGCCCATCCTGTGATCCGCAACCGCGGCACGGTGGTGGGCAGCCTCGTGCACGCCGACCCCTCCGCCGAGATGCCGGCCGTGCTCGCCCTGCTCGGCGGGTCCGTACGGCTGGCGAGCCGGGGCGGGGAGCGGGAGGTGCCGGCCGCGCAGTTCTTCACCGGTCCCATGGAGTCGGCGCTGCGGCCGGGGGAGCTGGCCGTGTCGGCGTTCTTCCCGGCGCCGCCCGCCCGGTCGGGCACGGCCTTCCACGAGGTGGCCCGGAGGCACGGCGACTACGCGGTGGCCGGGGTCGCCGCAGCCGTCACGCTGGACGAGGACCTCCGGATCGCCGCCGCCCGCGTCGCCTGCGTGAGCGTGGGCCCCGTCCCCGTGGTCGTGGACGTGACCGCCGCGTGCGGTGCGCGCCCGGCCGCGTCGGCCGGCTGGGAGGCCGCGGCGGCCGCCGTACGGGACCGCGTCGAGCCGGAGGGCGACATCCACGCGACGGCGGACTACCGGCGGCACCTCACCGGGGTGCTCGCCGTACGGGCACTGCGGGACGCCGCCGCCGCGGCCCACGGGGAGGAAGCGTGAACGAGACGCGCCATCAGGTGACGCTGACGGTCAACGGGGTCGTCCGGGAGGCGGAGGTGCCCGGACGGCGGCTGCTGTCCGACTGCCTGCGCCACGACCTCGGCCTCACCGGCACCCACGTGGGCTGCGAGCACGGCGTCTGCGGCGCCTGCACGGTGCTGCTGGACGGTGAGCCGGTGCGGTCGTGCCTCACGTTCGCCGTCACGGCGGACGGCCACGAGATCACGACGGTGGAGGGCCTGGCCCGCGGCGAGGGCGAGCCGTCGCCGGTCCAGCGGGCCTTCGCCGAGTGCCACGCCCTGCAGTGCGGGTTCTGCACGCCGGGCTTCCTGTGCACGGTCACCGCGTTCCTGCGGGACAACCCCGCCCCGTCCGAGGAGGAGGCGCTGGAGGCCGTGGCGGGCAACCTGTGCCGGTGCACCGGCTACCAGAACATCCTCAAGGCGGTCCACCGGGCGGCCGAACTGCAGGCGGAGCTTCAGACGGAGGAGGACCGGTGACGACCAGGCTGTTCGGCGAGCCGGTCCGGCGGCGTGAGGACGCCCGTCTCATCACCGGTCAGGGCCGCTACCTCGACGACCTCGGCGCGGGCGCGCTGGCCGCCGCCTTCGTCAGGTCGCCGCACGCCCACGCGCGGATCCTCGACGTCGACGTGTCCGCCGCCCTCGACGTCGAGGGCCTGGTGGCGATCTACACCTGGGAGGACCTGCCGGGCGCGCTGGCCGAGCCGCTGCCGCTGCTGATCCCGCACCCCGCGCTCACCCATGGTCGCACGGCGTACCCGCTGGCCCGGGAGATCGTCCGGCACGTCGGGGAGCCGGTCGTCATGGTCGTCGCGCGCGACCGCTACCTCGCCGAGGACGCCTGCGCGCTGATCCGGGTCGACTACGAGATCCTCAAGCCGGTCGTGGGCATCGAGGAGGCCGTGCGCGGCGTCCACCTCGTGCACGAGGACGTGCCGGGCAACGTCGGCGCGCACCTCGTCCAGGAGGTGCCGGGCCACGGCGGCGTCACGGCGCGGGAGGCGGTCGAGGCGGCCCCGCACCGGCTGGAGTTCCGCCTCGACGTCGAGCGCAGCGCGTGCACGCCCTTGGAGGGGAAGGGCGTGTACGCCCGCTGGGACGCCGACGACGGCTCGCTGCGCGTCTACTCCTCCACGCAGACCTCCACGAGCGTGCGGATGGCGATCGCGGCCAAGCTCGGGCTGCCGCTGCCCAAGGTGGAGGTCATCGCGCCGGACGTCGGCGGCGGCTTCGGCGTCAAGATCGTCCACCCGTGGCCCGAGGAGATCCTCGTGCCGTGGGCGGCCCGGCTGCTGAACCGCGAGGTGAAGTGGGCCGAGGACCGGCGCGAGCACTTCGTCTCGTCGTCGCACGAGCGCGGCCAGGTCCAGCACGTACGGGTCGGGTTCGACGACGACGGGCGCGTCCTCGGCCTGGAGGTGGAGATCCTGCACGACCACGGCGCCTACACGCCGTACGGGATCATCGTGCCGATCATCACCTCGACCCAGTTGCTCGGGCCGTACAAGGTGGGGGCCTACCGGGTCGAGTTCTCCTCGATCTACACCAACACCGTGCAGGTCACGCCCTACCGGGGCGCGGGACGCCCGCAGGGCGTGTTCTGCATGGAGCGGACGATGGACAAGATCGCCGCGTACCTCGGGCGGGACCGCACGGAGGTCCGCGCGGCCAACTTCATCCAGCCGGACGAGTTCCCCTACGACCAGGGCCTGACGTTCCAGGACGGGCGCCCGCTGATCTACGACAGCGGCGACTACCCCGAGGCGCTGCGCATGCTCAAGGAGCTGATCGGCTGGGACTCCTTCGCCGAGGAGAAGGCCCGCGCGGCCGCCGAGGGGCGCAGGATCGGCATCGGCGTCGGCTGCTACGTCGAGGGCACCGGCGTCGGCCCGTACGAGGGCGGGCACGTGCAGATCACCTCCGACGGCCGGGTGCACGTCTCGACCGGCCTCACCTCCCAGGGGCAGGGGCACGAGACGGTGTTCGCGCAGATCGCCGCCACCGAGCTCGGCGTGCCGATCGAGAAGGTGTCGGTGGTCACCGGCGACACCCGGCGCTTCGGCTACGCCGTGGGGACCTTCGCCTCACGGGCGGCCGTGATGAGCGGCAACGCGATCGCGCTCGCCTGCCGGAAGGTCAGGGAGAAGGCGCTGCGGATCGCGGCGGAGGCGCTGGAGGCCGACCCGCGCGACCTGGAGATCACGGACGGGACGGTCCACGTCGCCGGCGTGCCGTCGGCGTCGATCCCGCTGGCGACCGTCGCCGTGCTGTCCAACCCGCTGCGGTACGCCTTCGACGAGGAGGCCAAGCGGGCCACGCAGTTCGCCGGGCCCGCCTCCGACGACCGGCCGCCGGTGGCCGAGGGCGAGGAGCCCGGGCTGGAGGGCCGCGACTACTACTCGCCGGTGAGGTCCACCTTCGCGGCCGGCATGCACGCGGCGATCGTGGAGACCGACCCCGACACCGCCGAGATAAGGATCCTGCGGTACGCCGTCGTCCACGACTGCGGAAAGCTGATCAACCCGATGATCGTCGAGGGGCAGATCCACGGCGGGGTCGCCCAGGGCGTCGGCGGCGCCCTGTACGAGAAGATGGTCTACGACGAGCACGGCCAGTTGCTGAACGCCTCGTTCATGGACTTCCTGATGCCCTACGCCACCGAGGTGCCGCGCATCGAGACGGCCCACCTGGAGACGCCCTCGCCGCTGAACCCCCTCGGGATCAAGGGCGCGGGGGAGGCCGGGGTGATTCCCGTCTCCGCCGTCATCGCCTCCGCGGTCGAGGACGCCGAGGGCATCGCGATCGACCGGATGCCCATCTCCCCCTCCGACCTCCACCACCTGCGCCTGGATCGCTGATCGTCACGGTCCGATCATCTGACCGACCCGGAAGACGAGCTCCCCATGGGAGCGTGGATCGATCTTCGTGTGGGGCTTGGTGAGGCTGGCCGCGTTGAGAGTCTCTATCACTCCGAGGTCCGCGACCCCGGTCCCCGGGACGGTGAAGAGACGGCGCGGATGGATGAATTTCGCCATCGTGTCGTCCCGCCGGTAGACCGGGAGGGCCAGCACGTTTCCGGACCCGTCACGCAGGTGGCGCCTGCTTGAGATGACCAGGCGCGGCTCCGGCCCGAGTACGGCGTTCACATGCCAGATGTCGCCGAAAGCCGGCTCAGCCGGCATTGAGGGCTTCCCGATCCGTGCGGCGTTCCTCAGCGAGCCGGGCCGAGTTCTCCCGGATGCGCTCGGCACGCCGCGCCAGCGCCTCCTGGGCCGCGGGGTCGTTGGCGAGGTCCGCGTAGTGCCGGTCCTCGTCCATGTCGATCCACTCGGCCAACGCCTGACTCACCAGAGCCGAGACCGACATGTTCCGGGCGGCGGCGATGCTGCGGATGTCGTAAAGGACACCTTGGTCGAGGCTGAGGGCGGTCTTTTCCGTAGCCATACCCCTTAGCTTATCCGGCCGATTCCCTCCGACCATGGCGGTATTGCCGATTGTGTAGGTATGTCCTCAGGAGACCGCAGCGGTGAGGCGCTTGCGGAAGACCCAGTAGGTCCAGGCCTGGTAGGCGATGACGCCCGGCAGGGCGAGCAGGCCGATCCAGGTGAGGACGGTCAGCGTGTACGGCGCCGAGGCCGCCTCGGCCAGCGTGAGCCCGGGCAACGGGGCCGACCACAGCACGCCGAAGACGGTGGCGGTCGTCGCGGCGATCGACGTGGCGGTCGCGGTGAAGGCCCAGCCCTCCCGGCGGCCCCACACCAGCGTCACCCCGGCCGCCAGCGCCGACGCGGCGAGCAGGGCCGTCCCCAGCGTCCACATCGGCCCCTTGCCGGGCACGGACGGCAGCGTGCCGATCGCGACCGGCACCGCGCCGACGGCCGCGAGCAGCGCGGCACGGCGGGCGCGGGCGCGGACCGCGCCGGTCGTCTTGAGCGCGACGAACACCGCGCCGTGCAGCACGGCCACCGACAGCGACAGGGCCCCGCCGAGCACGGTCGCCAGCGCCGTGCCGAACAGCAGGTTGCCGAAGATCGCACCCCACAGGAACGCCGGCAGCACGCTGCCGGTGACGATCCCGGCGTCGCACAGCGCGACCTCGCGCCGGGAGTGGACCTTCCCTCGCCATTCCAGGCCCACCCCACGGACGATCAGGCCGGTGATGACGAGGAAGACCGCCAGGTAGAAGCCGCTCAGCAGGCCGGAGTACCACGCCGGGAAGGCGGCGAACATCGCCCCGATCGCGGTGATCAGCCACACCTCGTTGCCGTCCCAGACCGGCCCGATGGTGCCCAGCACCTGCTTGCGATCGGCCTCCGATCGCGACAGCAGCGGCAGCAGCGCGCCCACGCCGAAGTCGAACCCCTCCAGGACGAAGTAGCCCGTCCAGAGGAAGGCGATCACGATGAACCAGAAGGTCGTCATCTCGTGACTCCTCAGTACATGAGCGTCGGCATGAGCCGCGCCTCGTCGGACTGGGCCGGAACGGCGCCGGCGGGCGCGGTCTCGGCCGGAGGCAGCTCCGGGCCCGCCTTGACGTGCCGCACCAGCAGCACGCCCTCGGCCAGGGCCAGCACGCCGTACAGGACCGTGAAGACGGCCAGGGTGATCGCGACCTCGCCGAGCGAGACGCCGGGCGACACACTGGCCGCGGTCATGAGCTCGCCCTGGACGGTCCACGGCTGGCGGCCGATCTCGCTGAGCAGCCAGCCGGCGACGATCGCCATGGTGGGCAGCGGGAGCGCCAGCACGCAGAGGCGGGCGAACCAGTCAGGCACCGGCTTCGCGGTGCCGCCCTTCCGGCGCCGGGGCCGCCGGGTCAGCCACAGGCCGAGCACGGACAGGCCCACCGTGGCCATGCCGAAGCCGATCATGACACGGAACGACCAGAAGACGACCGGCACGTTCGGGGTGTAGTCGGCCGGCCCGAAGGCCTTCTCGTACCGCGCCTGGATGTCGTCGACGCCCTGGACCGTAGCGCCGGGGTCGTGCGCCGCGAGCAGGCTGAGCAGGCCGGGCACCTCGACGCCGGGCGCGATCGAGAACGGCGCGCCGGCGGTGTCGTGGCGCAGGCCCTCCGCCGCGGCGAGCTTCATGGGCTGCTGCTCGCGCAGCAGCTGGCCGGACAGGTCGCCGCTGCCGGCGACGACGGCCCCCGCGATCGCCGTCATGACGAGCGCGGCGCGCAGGCTGGTCCGCCACATGTCCGGCAGGCGGCGCACGGGCACGGTCGCGTCCTGGACGGCCCCGGCGTTCCCGCGGCCGGGCACCAGGCCGAGGCCGCGCTCGCGCAGGATGCGGTAGCCCGCGACGGCGATGACGAACCCGCCCGCGACGACGAACGAGGCGGCGACCACGTGGGGCACCTGGGCGAGGGCCGTAGAGTTGGTCAGGACGGCCCACAGGTCGGTCATCCTGGCCCTGCCGTCCACGACCTCGTAGCCGACCGGGTGCTTCATCCAGGCGTTGGCCGCGAGGATGAAGTACGCCGACAGGTTGGACCCGATGACGGCGGCCCACAGGCAGGCGAGGTGGAGCCGCTTGGGCAGCCGGTCCCAGCCGAAGATCCACAATCCGAGGAACGTCGACTCCAGGAAGAACGCGAGCAGCGCCTCCAGCGCCAGCGGCGCGCCGAACACGTCGCCGACGAAGGTCGAGTACTCGCTCCAGTTCATCCCGAACTGGAACTCCTGGACGATGCCGGTCACGACGCCCATGGCGAAGTTGATCAAAAAGAGCTTGCCGAAGAACTTCGTCAGCCTGAGGTAGTGCTCCTTGCCCGTACGCAGCCAGGCGGTCTGGAGTCCGGCGACGTAGACGCCCAGTCCGATCGTCAGGGGTACGAAGAGAAAGTGGTACACGGTGGTCACCCCGAACTGCCACCGTGCCAGGTCAAGCGCGTCCATGTCTCCCTCACAGCGGAGCTCTACGGCCTGTAGTTCTATAACAAGTAGTACTACAAGCTGTAGAGCATTAGGGCCCCGCAGCGTGCGATCTTCGTCACAGCCGGGCGGAGTGCCGCCCGGCCCCCGGCTCGCGGGGGCCCGGACCCCGTTTCTTGCGGTACCGACGATTGCGGTCGGACGGTCCCGGCCGCCAGGGACACGGGTCCCGTCCCGCCGGGAGCGCCTCCTGGGGAGGCACGGGATCAAGAATGGACGAATGCCGACAAGTGGTGCGTCCGCCGCGCGGCTGATTCACCCGTACGCCGCGCGGTTGAGAACCCGCGGGGAAACGGGACGCGGAACGGCGAAGACCTCCGGTTCGCCGAACCGGAGGTCTTCGCGTCCTGTGTGCCGGCTACGCCGCGGCCGGGTGGAGGGCGAGCGTCGGATAGTCGGTGTAGCCGCGGTGGTCACCGCCGAAGGCCGTGCTCAGATCCGCCTCGTTGAGCGGCGCGCCGACCCGCAGGCGCAGCGGCAGGTCGGGGTTGGCCAGGAAGGACTTGCCCAGCGCGACCAGATCGGCGCCCCAGCCCAGCAGCCGCTCCGCGGCGGACGCCGGGTCGGTGGC
This sequence comes from Microbispora sp. NPDC049633, assembly GCF_040675265.1. Classification (NCBI taxonomy): domain Bacteria; kingdom Bacillati; phylum Actinomycetota; class Actinomycetes; order Streptosporangiales; family Streptosporangiaceae; genus Microbispora; species Microbispora sp. NPDC049633. The sequence goes on along the minus strand of NZ_JBFAOO010000176.1, from coordinate 2,705 downwards.
CGCGGGGTCGTTGACGACGAGGGCGTTCGGCCACAGGTCGCGGATCCGCGCGTTGAGCTCGTCGCCGCCGGTCGCCACCAGGTGCAGATAGACCAGGTCGAGATCGGCGAGCGCGGACACCAGGGCGGGGTAGAGCTCGTCCGCGTCGTCCTCGGCCAGTCCCTGGGCGCCGTTCCGGGGGGACAGGCGGATGCCCACCCGGTCGGGGCCGATCTCCGCCGCGACGGCCCGGGCGGTCTCCACCGCGAAGCGGATGCGGCCGGACACCGTCCCTCCGTAGCGGTCGTCGCGCAGGTTGGCGTTCCGGGACAGGAACTGGTGGATGAGGTAGCCGTTGGCCCCGTGGAGCTCGACCCCGTCGAACCCGGCGTCCACGGCGCGCCGCGCGGCTGCGGCGAAGTCGCGGACCGTGGCCTCCACTTCGGCGGTGGACAACGCGACCGGCACCGGCGTGTCCTGAAGGCCCGACGGCGTGAAGATCTGCCCCCCGACCCGTACGGCCGAGGGGGCGACGGGAAGCCTGCCGGTGTTCGCGGGATGGCCGGCCCCGCCCGCGTGCATGATCTGGGCGACGATCCTGCCGCCCGCCGCGTGGACGGCGTCGGTCACCTCGCGCCACCCCGCGACCTGCTCGTCGGTGTGCAGCCCCGGCGTGTCCATGTAGCCCTGCCCGGCGGGGCTCGGCTGGACGCCCTCGGTGACGATCAGGCCGGCCGAGGCGCGCTGGGCGTAGTAGAGCGCGGTGAGCGGAGAGGGGATCCCGGCGACGTACCTGCGTGACCTCGTCATGGGTGCCATGACAAGGCGGTTCGGCAGACGGAGGGAGCCCAGCTCGAAGGAGGAGAACGGCATGATCGTGTCCTTTCGCGTCATCATGTGGCCAGCCAACTTGGTTGGCAAAATTGGTCGGCCAATGAAAGTCATACAACTTGGCCGACCAATATGCAAGCGGTAGGCTGATCGGGGAGAGGGGGCGTGATGATGGATGCGCTGACCGGCGACGCGGGGACGTGCGAGGTGCCGCAGGGTGAGGGCTCCGGCAGCCTGAGCTGCCTGATGGCGCAGGCGGCTCTGGGTCACCGGGTCCTGCTCGCCGCCATGCTCGCGGAGATCGGCCTCTATCCCGGGCAGGACCGGGTGCTCGGCGCGCTGTGGGAGAACGGCCCGATGTCCCAGAACAAGCTCGCCGCCGCGGTGGGCATCGACATGTCCACGATGACCAAGAGCCTGCAACGACTGGAGCGCAGCGGGCTCGTGAGCCGCGCGCCGTCGCCCGCCAACCGGCGGGTCAGCGTGGTGAGCACGACGCCGAAGGGCGACGCCCTGCGCCCCGAGATCCGCCGGGTCGAGGATGAGCTCCACCGCCGGATGTCCGACGGCCTGACGCCGGAGGAGGTGGAGACGCTCCGCTCGCTGCTGGCGGTGGTCACCCGCAACACCTGCCGCGAGGTCGCGCTGTCCCAGCCCTCCAAGCCCTCCTCAAAGCCCGCCTCCAAGCCCTCCTCCGCGCCCACCGCAGCGGCCGCGGCGTCCCGGTAGACCCGCCGGCGCCGCGGCGGCATGTGAACTCTGCACGACCGCCGCGCCGTGCCGGGGCAGATCTTGCCGTTCTCGCCGGGCAGGTGGTTTTCTAGGGTGCTCGGCATCGGAGGTGGCCCATGAAGGTCTCGGGCAGCGCGCTGGTCGCGGCGGAGCGCAAGCGGGTCTGGGACGCCCTCCAGGACCCCGGCGTCCTGGTGCGGACGATCCCCGGCTGCGAGCGCCTGGAGACGACAGGCGAGAACGTGTACGCGATGACGGTGACCGCGGGGGTCGCCTCGATCAAGGGCGTCTACCAGGGCGAGGTCGCGCTGCGCGACCAGGAGGAGCCGGACCGGTTCACGCTCGGCGCGCGCGGGCAGGGCGCCCCCGGCACCGTCGAGGCGACCGTGGCCGTACGGCTCAGCGACGCCGGGGGCGGCACCCGGATCGACTACGACGCCGAGGCCGTGGTCGGCGGCATGATCGGCGGGGTGGGGCAGCGGATGCTCGCCTCGGTCGCCAAGAAGACCGCGGGCGAGTTCTTCGCCGCCGTCGAGCGGCACCTGCTGTCGGCTCCCGCCGTGCCTGCCGTGCCTGCCGTGCCTGCCGAGTCCGCTGACGCCGTGACCGCGTCCGCGACTGCGCCCGTAACTGTGCCCGCGACGGCGTCCGTGGCGGCGCCCGTGACAGGGGAGGCCGCGCCGCGGGTGTTCACCCGCGAGGCCCCGGTCGCGCCCCGTCAGGGGGTGCCCGCCTGGACGATGCTCGCGGCGTTCGGGACCGGCGCCGGGGTCGCGCTCGGCAGCGCCGTCATCGGCTGGCTCCTGGGACGCCAGAGCCGCCGCCGGTAGCCCGTGGCCGGGGAATCGGCGGCCGGTGCCGCAGGTTGGGACATGTCGTGAAAGTAGAGATCTTCTCCGATGTCGTGTGTCCCTGGTGCTACATCGGCCACCACCGGCTCCGGCAGGCCGTCCGGGCCTTCGACGGGGACGTCGAGGTCGTCCACCGTCCGTTCCAGCTCGACCCGGACGGCGTCTCCGGCGGTGAGCCGCTGCTGCGCGCGCTCGAGCGCAAGTTCGGCGGCGCCGACCGGGTGGCCCAGATGACCGGTCACGTCACGGGCGTCGCGGCGCAGGACGGGCTGGAGCTCCGCTTCGACCGGGCGGTCGCGGCCGGCACGTTCG
>NZ_JBFAOO010000175.1:0-15370 GCF_040675265.1 Microbispora sp. NPDC049633 | reverse complement strand
GGCCGGCCGTGATAGTTGCGGTCCGGTGAGCCTCGGGAGCGGCCATCGCGGGCGCGGTGGTACAGGGCACGGTCTTACGCCGGCCTCCGCACCCGCCCGCCCCGGCGCTCCGCGCGCAGTTCGACGAGGCGGAAGTCCTGGTCACAGCGTTGTCCGCACAGGTTCACCCAGACTGGAGGGAGCGGAGCGGAAGGGAGCGAGGACCGAAGCGTTGTGTCCAGCGGAGCGGACTTCGCGAGGACCGGAGGTTCCTTCCGGCGCAGTGACCGACTCCGCCCACGAAATCCGGCCGGTGACACGCCGCCCACGAGAATCCGGTCCATGACCGGCCGCCCACGAATTCCTTCAGTGACCGGCCGCTCATGGTTCCGTTAGCGATCGGCCCGGCTGTGGTTGGGGGCGGGGGCGGTGGAGGCGCGGACGACCAGTTCGGGTTCGAACAGGAGCTCGTCGCCGGGGACGACGGCGGCGTCGATCTGGGCCACCAGCAGCTCGACGGCCGCCCTGCCCATCGCGTCGATGGGCTGGCGGACCGTGGTCAGGGGCGGATCCACGCAGTTCATCAGGGCGGAGTCGTCGTAGCCGATGACGGAGACGTCCTCCGGCACGGACAGTCCCGCACGGCGCGCCGCCCTGATGGCGCCGAGGGCGAGCACGTCGCTGGCGCAGATGATGCCGGTCACACCCCTGGCGATCATGCGCGTGGCGGCGGCGTGCCCGCCTTCCAGCGAGAACATCGTGTGCTCGACGTGATCGGGGTCCAGTTCGAGGCCGTTGGCGGCGGCGTACGCGCGGAAGGCGGCGAGCTTGCGCTGGGACGGCACGTGGTCGGGCGGGCCGAGCAGCATCGCGACGTGACGGTGCCCGAGCGCCATGAGGTGGGCGAGCGCGATCTCCGCCGCGGCCACGTCGTCGCACGACACCTGCGGGAACCCGAGATACTCGACCGCCGCGTTGACGAGCACGGTCGGCAGCTTGCGTTCGAGGACCCTGCGGTAGTGGCTGTGGGAGGCGTCCCCCTGGGCGTACAGGCCGCCGGCGAAGACCATGCCGGACACGTGCTGCTGGAGGAGCAGGTCCACGTAGTCGGACTCGGAGACGCCGCCCACCGTGCGGGTGCACAGCACGGACGTGAACCCCTGCTGCGCCAGCGCGCCTCCCACGACCTCGGCGAACGCCGGGAAGATCGGGTTCTGCAGCTCGGGGAGGACCAGGCCGACGAGGCGGCCGCGGTCCCCGCGCAACTGGGTGGGCCGCTCGTATCCCAGCACGTCGAGCGCGGTGAGCACCGCCTCTCTGGTGGCGTCGGAGACCCCCGGCTTGCCGTTGAGCACGCGACTCACGGTCGCCTCGCTCACGCCCACCTTCTTGGCTACTTCCGCAAGCCGTCGTGTCATGGACGCAACTATACGACAGCGAGCGCAAATGTTTTCATCCGCTTGCGCATCCCGCCTGTCGGCATCTTTCGTCCCGAACCGTGGCCTGGGGAGAGTCCTCCGCCTCTGCCGACCACAGGGGCGCAGCGACGTAATGTGCGGGTTATCTTGCGACTTCTCGTCGAAATATTGCAGAAGGATGTCTGTCAACTTATCGTGTGGCCACTCACCTTCTTCGGAGGTGTGGCGGTTCCAGCGTCCACGCCGCATCTCCCGGATCTCGCATGCAGAAAGGATCCTCATGAGAAGATCCGGAGCCGCCGTCGCGGTGGCGGGGGCGCTGATCGCCGTGGGCGGCGTGGTGGCGTTCCCCGGCACGTCGTCGGCCGCGACGTCACCGTCGCCGTTCTCCGTGCCGGGGAGAGGCGCGACCGTGCCGTTCACGGAGATCGAGGCCGAGGCCGCCGTGACCAACGGCGAGCAGATCGGCCCGGACCGCGTCTACACCCGCCTGCCGTCCGAGGCCTCGGGCCGCCGGGCCGTACGCCTCGACGCGCCGGGAGAGTACGTCGAGTTCACCCTGCCCAAGCCCGCCAACGCGATGACCGTGCGCTACAGCGTGCCGGACAACGCGGCGGGCACGGGCATCACGGCACCGGTCGACCTGAGGATCAACGGGACCAAGCTCAAGGACCTGCAGTTCACCTCCCGGTACGGCTGGTTCTACGGCGGCTACCCGTTCGGGAACACGCCCGGCGACAAGCCGCACCACTTCTACGACGAGACCCGGACGATGTTCGGGTCCACGCTCGCGGCGGGCACCAAGGTCAGGATCCAGGTGGCCTCCACCGCGGTCGCGCCCTGGTTCGTCGTGGACCTCGCCGACTTCGAGCTCGTGCCCGACGCGATCCCCCGGCCCGCCGGATCCCTGTCGGTCGACGACTTCGGCGCCGACCGCAACGGCACGAGCGACTCCACCGCCGCCTTCCAGGCCGCCGTCGACGCCGGCCGGGCCCAGGGCAAGGAGGTCTACATCCCGTCCGGCACCTACACCCTGTGGGACCACGTGGTCGTGGACGGCGTGACGCTGCGCGGGGCCGGGCCGTGGTACAGCGTTCTCACCGGCCGTCACCCCACCCAGCGCAACCGGGCCGTCGGCGTCTACGGCAAGTACGTCAGCGGCGGCGGGTACACCGGCGGGATCAGACCGCACGAGGCGGGCGGCCCGAGCCGGGGCGTCACCCTGCGGGACTTCGCGATCATCGGCGACATCACCGAGCGGGTGGACGACGACCAGGTCAACGCCATCGGCGGCGCGATGACCAACTCGGTGGCCGACAACCTGTGGATCCAGCACACCAAGGTCGGGGCCTGGATGGACGGCCCGATGGACGGCTTCACGTTGAGGAACAGCCGCATCCTCGACCAGACTGCCGACGGCGTGAACTTCCACACCGGCGTCACGAACTCCACGGTGACCAACACGTTCGTCCGCAACACCGGGGACGACGGCCTGGCGATGTGGCCCGACCGGATGGCGAACGTGAACAACTCGTTCACGTTCAACACCGTGGTGGCGCCGATCCTGGCCAACAACATCGTCACGTACGGCGGCCGGGACATGAAGATCACCGACAACGTGGTGAGCGACACGGTCACCAACGGCGGCGGCATCCACGTCGCCAACCGCTACCCCGGCGTGAACTCCGGCCAGGGCACCGCGGTGGCCGGCACGATCACGGTCGCCCGCAACACGCTCATCCGGGCCGGCAACAGCGACTACAACTGGAACTTCGGCGTCGGCGCGATCTGGTTCGACGCCCTCAACGAGCCGGTCAACGCGACGATCAACGTGACCGACACCGACATCGTCGACAGCTCCTACGAGGCCATCCAGTTCATCGAGGGCAGCACCCAGACCGTCAACTTCTCGAACGTGAACGTCGACGGCACCGGGACGTACATGATCCAGGCGCAGGCGGCGGCGAAGGCGACCTTCACCAACGTCAGGGCGGCCCACATCGGCGCGGGTGTCGCCATCCACAACTGCGTCGGCACCGGCTTCGCCCCCACGTACGGCAGCGGCAACTCCGGCTGGAGCCTGAGCTCCACCGTCTGCACCGGCCAATGGCCCGCGCCGAACTACATCTACGAGGGCGGTGGCCCGAGCCCGAGCCCGTCGCCGTCCGCCTCGCCCTCCACCTCCCCCTCTCCGTCGCCCAGCCCGACGGCGTGCGCTCCCGGCAGCGGCGACCTCGCCCGGGGCAAGGCGGTCACGGCGACGAGCAGCACCCAGTCGTACGTCGCGGCCAACGCGGTCGACGGCGACGCGGGCACCTACTGGGAGTCGGCGAACAACGCCTTCCCGCAGTCGATCACGGTGGACCTGTGCGCGGTGACGCCGGTCCAGCGCGTGGTGCTCAAGCTGCCGCCGAGCACCGCATGGGCCACCCGCACCCAGACACTGGCGATCCTCGGCAGCGTGGACGGCGCGAACTACTCCACCCTGTCCGCCTCGGCGGGCCGCACGTTCGACCCCGCCACCGGCAACACGGTGACCATCCCGCTCACCAGCGCCGACGTCCGTCATGTCCGGGTGACGGTCACCGGCAACACCGGCTGGCCCGCCGGGCAGTTGTCGGCCTTCGAGGTGTACGGCGCCGCAGGCACCCCGAGCCCATCGCCCAGTGCTTCCCCCAGTGCTTCCCCCAGTGCTTCCCCCGGGCCGCTGCCCACGGGGAACCTCGCCGCCGGCAAGGCGATCAGTGCGACCAGTCACGCCGACGTGTACGTCGCGGGCAACGCCGCCGACGGAAACGCCTCGACCTACTGGGAGTCGGCCGGCAACGCCTTCCCCCAGACCCTGACCGTCGATCTCGGCGCGCCCGTCACGGTCGGCAGGGTGGTGCTCAAGCTGCCGCCGAGCGCCGCATGGGCCACCCGCACCCAGACACTGGCGATCCTCGGCAGCGTGGACGGCACGAACTACTCCACCTTGTCCGCCTCGGCGGGCCGCACGTTCAACCCGGCCACCGGCAACACGGTCACGGTCACCGTGCCCGCCGGCGCCCGGCGCTACCTACGGCTGAACGTCACCGGTAACACCGGCTGGCCGGCCGCGCAGATCTCCGAGTTCGAGGCGTACGCCTCGTAACCCGGAACAGGACGCCCGGAGGAGGAGTGGACGCCTCCTCCTCCGGGCTCCGCACACAGCATGACGTGCTCAGGTGACGGGGACGCCGACACGTCCGGTGGAGGAACGCACGACCAGCTCCGGCTCGAACAACAGCTCGCCCGTCGCGACGGCGGCACCCTCGATCTGGCTGACCAGCAGCTCCACCGCGGCCCTGCCCATCGCCTCGATCGGCTGGCGCACCGTCGTCAGCGGCGGGTCCACGCAGGTCATGAGCGCGGAGTCGTCGTACCCGACGACGGACACGTCCTGCGGCACCCGGCGACCGGCCCGCCGCGCCGCGCGGATGGCCCCGAGGGCCAGCGGGTCGCTGCCGCAGATGATGCCGGTGACGTCCTGCCGCACCAGCTTCAGCGCCGCCGCGTGGCCGCCCTCCAGCGAGTGCATGGTGTGCTCGACCAGCTCACCGCCCGCCGCGCGGAACGCCTCCAGCTTCCGTACGGACGGCATGTGGTCGGCGGGACCGACGACGAGGCCGATCCGCTGGTGACCGAGCGCGCGCAGGTGGCCGAGCGCCTGCTCCACCGCGATCGTGTCGTCGCACGAGACACGTGGGAAGTCCCAGTGATCAGCGGCCGCGTTGACCAGCACAGTGGGCAGCCGCCGCTCGACCAGTCGCACGTAGTGCTCGTGGACGACGCCGGTCTGGGTGTAGAGGCCCCCGGCGAACACCACGCCGGACACCTGCTGCTGCAACAGCAGGTCCACGTAGTCGGCCTCGGAGATCCCGCCGACCGTGCGCGTGCACAGCACGGGAGTGAAGCCCTGCTGGGCCAGCGCCCCGCCGACGACCTCGGCGAACGCCGGGAAGATGGGGTTTTGCAGCTCGGGCAGGACGAGCCCGACCAGCCGGGCGCGCTCACCGCGCAGCTGCGTGGGCCGCTCGTAACCGAGCACGTCGAGAGCCGTGAGAACGGCCTCCCGAGTGGCCTCGGAGACCCCGGCCTTGCCGTTGAGGACGCGACTCACCGTGGCCTCGCTGACCCCGACCTTCTTCGCAACCTCCGCAAGCCGTCGCGTCATGGCCGCAAGCATACGACGCGGAGCAACCGGCCAACGATGATCAGCCGCACGGGTGCAAGCGGCCTGAAAGCCCGGTGAAAGAGGCGATTCCTAGTGTCTGACGCGTCAGAGATCACTCAGGAAGGCATCATGAACATCCTCAGGAACAGCCTCGCCGTCGTCGCGGTGTCCGCCCTTCTCGGCCTGACCGCCGCCTGCGGCAGCGGCAAGGCCACGGTCTGCAAGGAGGCCGTCGAGGCGCTCACCGGCTACAGCTCCAAGGTCGCCAGTGCGGCCGCCGACGTCGACGGTTTCAACACCGCGACCGGCAAACTGGCCACGCAGTTCAAGGACCTGTCCGGCAAGGCCGACGGCGACCTCAAGGTGGCCCTCGCCGGCATGGCCGACTCGTGGGGCTCCTTCAAGCTCGACCTGTCGGACCCGAACGCCGCGACCAAGCTCGTCGAGTTCGGCCAGAAGGCCCAGCAGGCGTCGCAGCAGCTCGCCTCCGCCTGCTCCTGACCGGGGCCACCGCCTTCGATGTGGGCGATCGCAGACTCCCGGCCGGGCCCGGTGCCCCCGGGCGAAGCGGACGGTGTGGCGCACCACCGTCCCCCGCCCGTGCCGCCGTGGTCCGGCCGGGGCCTCCTCAAGGCCTACCGACAGGCGCCGGGGCGGGCGGGTGCGGAGGCCGGCGTAAGACCGTGCCCTGTACCACCGCGCCCGCGATGGCCGCTCCCGAGGCTCACCGGACCGCGACTATCACGGCCGGCCGGAGCACCCGCCCGCTTTGAGCGCATACCCCCGGGGATACCGGGCGACCAGCCGCAGGCCACACCCGCTCGCTTCTGAACGCTCTTCGTAGATCCCAGCGCTCCGGGGCCAGAGCACCCGCCCGCTTCGCGTGCATCCCGGCCGCGCAGCGAATGGGATGCTTCGCGCGGAGTCCAGCGAAATCCACTGGCCGTGAAACGCGGCCAGCCGGCCGCGCGCGACCACGAGGGATCGCTCCGACCGCTCAGTATTCGAGCCCCCAGTCGTGGTCGCCGAGGAGGTAGGCGCCGTCCTCGGGTCGTAGCCTGCCGCCTTCGGCGAGGCTGTCGAGGCAGCGCCGTACGGTGTCCTCGGGGAGCCCGGTCATCCCGGCGACCTCGGCAGCGGTCGCCGGTTGTTCCTTCACGTTCAGGGCGGCGGCGGCCTCGTAGACCGCCAGCTCCGCCGTCGTCATCTCCTGGGCGTCTTCCAGGCTCTTCTCGTCAGGCACTCCGCTGTCTCGCCCCCTCACGCAGCCGCTCCGGATCGACCTGCCGGTCCGGGTAGCGTGCGAGGTACTCGCCCTCCAGCTCCTGCGTCCGCGAGGTGTGGCGCTCCAGCGCGTCGTCCGACCCGTGGAAGAGCGTCTCCGACCGGGTCTCGTGCAGGTGGCGCAACTCGCGGATCAGGTCCTCGTCGCCCAGGTCCCGCGGGTCGACTCCCATGGTCATGACGTCCTCCTTCATACCTCTGTCGGCTTGTCCCAGCGTTCGTCCGGGTTCTTGTCGTCGGGCTCCGCGTTGGGCGGGTCAGTGGCGGACGGGGTGAACTCTCCGGCGATGTCCGGCTCGTCCTCGGTATCGATGTATCGGTCGTCTTCCTTTTCCATGCCAGGTCTCCTGCCCGATGAAGCGCCCGCCATACCGGTCCGGCCGCACCGGACCGTCCCCGCAGCGTCCCCGGAACGCCGTACGGCCCGCCCCGCGCGACAGGTGCGCGACGAGGGGCGGGCCGTACGGGGAGGAAGGTCTCAGGACAGGTCGAACTCGCCGCCCTTCACTCCCTCGATGAACGCCTCCCACTCGCCGGGGGTGAACATCAGCCGCGATCCCTGGGGATCCTTGGAATCGCGTACGGCGACGCCGTCGCGCAGACGCGCCACCTCCACGCACTGGTTGCCGACGGTGTTCGAGCGCTCCGCCTTGCGCCAGACCGCGCAGGCCAGGTCGTCCGCCGGTACGAGTCCCCTCATCGTCCTGCCATCTCCTTCTCGACCGAATTGATCACTTCCATGGACTTCTCCGGGCCGAGCGCGGCGGCACGAAGATGATCGAAGACCTGGACGTACTCCCGGATCTCCGTCGGATCCTCCAGGTAGAGTTCACCGCTCATGTTCTCCAGCAGCACGACGTCGGCGTCGCCGGGATCGGGGAAGGCCAGGATCGCCAGCGAGTTGCCCATGCCGAGGTAGGCGCCCGCGTCGAAGGGCAGCACCTGCACGGTGACGTTCGGCCGGAGGGCCGTGTCCTGCAGCGTGCGCAGTTGCTCGGCCATCACGGGCGGGCCACCCACCGGCCGGCGCAGCGCCGCCTCGTCGAGGACGGCCCACAGCTCCATGGCGTCGGGCCCGGTCAGGCGCCGCTGGCGCTCCATCCGGGCCGCCGCGCGCCGCTCGATCTCCGCCGGGTCCTTGACGAGGGCGGCGCCGATGACCGCGCGGGCGTAGTCCTCGGTCTGCAGCAGCCCGGGCACCAGCAGCGGCTCGTAGTTGCGCACCGAGGACGCCTCGGCCTCCATGCCGACGTACGGCCCGGGCAGGACGTCGTCGTAGGCGCGCCACCATCCGCGCCGGCCGGCGTCCCTGGCCAGCGCGATCAGCGCCTCCCGCGCGGAGCCCTCGACGCCGTAGAGATCGAGCAGGTCGCGGATGGTCCGGGTGTGCGGGCGGGTGTGGCCGGACTCGATCCGGTACACGGTGGAGACCGCCACGCCGAGCCGCCGCGCGACCTCCTCGCGGACGAACCCGGATTCACGCCGCAGGCGCGTCAGCTCGCCGGAAAGCCGGCGGAGCCGGACCGTAGGGCCGCCTACTCCCCTCATGAGCCGAACTCTCCCTTTCGCCGCAAAAGGAAACTATGCAATCGTGCATTCGCCATATTGCGTAGCCGTTTTGCAAAGTGCAGGATGAACGAAGTCTTGCACGGACCTCGAATCGCCATCCGCAGACGGGTGCACAGGGAGTTATCACGGGATGACAATTCTCAACCTCTCGGGGAGAATCGCGATCTCACGTCCCTTCTCGGGAGACCCCTCCCAGGTGCGGGCCGCCCGGCGGTTCGTGGCGAGCCGTCTCGGTGACGGCCACCCCTGCCGTGACGACGCCGTGCAACTGATCGGCGAGCTGGTCGCCGAGTCCCTGCGGCACGCCGTCTCCTGCGGGCGCCCTCCGGGGTACGGCGTGTCCGTCCTGGTCGCGCCCGCCGCGGCCCGCGTCACGTTGTCCACCCAGGGCTGCGGGTGCTGGACGTCCCCCGAGCTGACGCCGGGCCGCGGCGTCCATCTCGTGGACCTGTTCACCCGGCGCTGGGGCGTGTCGGCCAGCCGCACCGGGGTCTGCGTGTGGTTCGAGCTCGGGAACGACACCGCCGTGCCGCCCCCCAGGGGCGTGGAGAGCGAGGGCACGAGGACGGCCTGAACTCCGGTCCGCACCGCCCATCGCCGGGACACCGTGAGAAGCAGAACGAATTTCTGGCCCGATACGGGGTAGACGGGCGCCATATCTTCCGAAGAAGGGGACGATATGGCGCAAATAAGCACCGACATTCCCGCGCGGCTGGATCGGCTCCCCTGGGCCCGCTGGCACTGGCTCGTGCTCATCGGGCTTGGCACCGTCTGGATCCTCGACGGGCTCGAAGTGACCATCGTCGGGGTCATCGGGCCCCGGATCACGGACCCGGACAGCGGGCTGGGACTCACCGACAGCGAGGTCGGGATCGCCGCCGGCGTGTACGTCGCGGGAGCCTGCCTCGGCGCTCTCTTCTTCGGCCACCTGACGGACCGGTTCGGGCGCAAGAAGCTCTTCCTGTTGACCCTCGCCCTCTACCTGGCCGCCACCGTGGCCACGGCCTTCTCGCACGACGCCTGGTACTTCTACCTGTGCCGGTTCTTCACCGGCGCCGGCATCGGGGGCGAGTACGCCGCGATCAACTCGGCGATCGACGAACTCATCCCCGCCCGCGTACGCGGCACGGTCGACCTGGTGGTGAACGGCTCCTTCTGGCTGGGCACCGCGCTCGGCGCGCTCATCGCGATCCCGGCCCTCGACACCGGCCTGCTGTCGGCCGATCTCGGCTGGCGCCTGCTGTTCGGTATGGGCGCCGTCCTCGGCGTGGGGATCCTGCTGGTCCGCCGTACGGTGCCGGAGAGCCCACGCTGGCTGTTCATCCACGGCCGCGAACGCGAGGCCGAGGAGATCGTCTCGGAGATCGAAAGGCATGTCCGTGAGGTGAGCGGCAAGACGCTCGAACCGGCTCGCGGGGAGATCAGGATCACCCAGCGGGAGCGCACCCCGCTGACGGAGGTGGCGGCGACACTGCTGCGCCGCTACCCCAAGCGCACGACCGTCGGCCTGTCGCTGTTCGTCGGCCAGGCGTTCCTGTACAACTCGATCTTCTTCACGTACGCGCTGGTGCTGTCGACGTTCTTCAAGGTGCCGGACGGCACCACGCCGTGGTATCTCATCCCGATCGCCATCGGGAACTTCCTCGGCCCGGTCCTGCTCGGCCGGTTCTTCGACACGATCGGCCGCCGGACGATGATCGCGGGCACCTACGTGCTGTCGGGCCTGCTCCTGCTGGGCACCGCCGCGCTGTTCAACGCGCACGTGCTGACCCCGGTGACCCTGACGGCCTGCTGGATGGTGGTGTTCTTCTTCGCCTCGGCGGGGGCGAGCAGCGCCTACCTGACGGTCTCGGAGATCTTCCCGATGGAGACCAGGGCCCTGGCGATCGCGCTGTTCTACGCGGTCGGCACCGGGCTCGGCGGCATCATCGGGCCCGTGCTGTTCGGCCGCCTGGTGGAGAGCGGGGTCGTCGGCAACGTCGTGGTCGGCTACATCATCGGCGCGATCCTGATGATGGCGGCCGGACTGGTGCAGTGGTTCATGGGCGTGGAGGCGGCCCGGCGCTCGCTGGAGGACATCGCCGCCCCGCTCAGCTCCGAGCAGCACCAGATGGTCTGACCTCTCGCCCTCCGGCACGGCCCGCATCACCACCGTGGTGCGGGCCGTTCTTACTCGGGTGCCACATCGCCCTCTTGGGTATCAACCCCCACAGATGCGCACATAAGGCGCATCCTCGTACATCCGGGGGAATCATGGCTGACGACGCTCAGAAGAAGAAGCCGGTGAAGTCCACCGGCAAGGCGAAGAGGACGGCCATCAAGGAAGCCCGCTCGGCGAAGCAGGCGAAGAAGGCCAACCGCCCCGCCGAGGGCGAGTGATCCGCTGGCCGCGGTGACGCCGTGATCCGGCCGGGCCCTGTCCGGCCGGGCCCGAACGGGGCCCGGACAGGGCCCCGGCCCTCCCCCCTCACCACCCTCGTCCTTCGCCGCGGCATGCCCGGACGGCCCCCGTGTGCGGCGCGCTCCCGGGTCCTGGATACTCGGAAGGCCGCAGAGCCGATCTCGCCTGAGCTGGAGGGCCGCCCGTGAGGCTTGGAGTCGTCTTCGACCGCGACCTGCCGCCGGAGTCGCTCCCGGCGTTCGCCGGGGAACTCGACGGCACGGCGGTCTCCGATCTATGGGTGGTGGAGGACCTCGGCTGGACGGGCGGGATCTCCTCGGCCGCCACGGCGCTGGCCTCGACCTCCCGCCTGCGCGTGGGCATCGGCATCACCCCGGCGCCCCTGCGCAATCCGATGCTGCTGGCGATGGAGCTGGCCAACCTGGCCCGCCTGCACCCCGGGCGGCTCGCCGCCGGCATCGGGCACGGCGTGCAGGCGTGGATGCGCCAGGTGGGCGCCGCCGCCTCGTCTCCGCTGTCGCTGCTGGAGGAGACGATCACGTCCGTACGGGCGCTGCTGCGCGGCGAGGCCGTCACCCTGGACGGACGCGAGGTGCGCCTGGACGGCGTCCGCCTCGTCCACCCGCCGGCCGAGCCGCCGCCCGTCCTCGCCGGAGTGGTGAGCCCGCGCTCGCTGGCCCTGTCGGGGCGGGTGGCCCAGGGCACGATCCTCCCCGAGGGACTCGACCCGGAGGGGGTGCGATCGCGTGTCGAACGGATCGGCGCGACCGGCGACCACGAAGTGGTGACGTTCGTCCACCTCTACGTCGGCGACGACGCACGCGAGGCCATGCGGCCCGCGGCGGAGGAGCAGGCGGCGTTCCTGCGGGTGCCACCGGAGGAGGTCGCCATGGCGACGGGCTCGCCGGAGGAGGCGTCCGCGCACGTCAGGGCGCTGTGGGAGGCGGGCGTCACCACGGTCGCCGTCCGCCCGGTGGGCGCCGACCCGCTCTCTCACGTCCACAAGCTCCTGTCCGCCCTCTGACCCGCCGTACGGCATCGGGGGCATGACATTCGTCCTGGAAAGGACAGGATCGACTCCACTACGCCGCAACGCGGGCGATCGGGCAGAGTTGGGGCGTGGACACCCCGACCCTCCGATCCCCGCAGCATCGTGTGAGCCGTACCGCCATCTGGTACTGGGCCGCCCGGGCCGCCCTCGGCTGGCTCGTCGTCATCGCGGCCCAGGTCTTCTGGCTCGTGATGGACGACGAGCACGCCCTGTCCGTCACCACGCACGTGGCCGTTCTCGTCGTCACCGCCGTCGTCGCGGCGGCGCACGTCACGGTCATGCCGCAGTGGCGCTACCGGGTGCACCGCTGGGAGGCCACATCCGCGGCCGTCTTCACGCAGTCGGGCTGGTTCAAGCAGGAGTGGCGCATCGCCCCCGTCTCCCGCATCCAGACCGTGGACAGCGAGCGCGGTCCGCTGGAGCAGCTCTTCCGCCTGGCCAACGTCACCGTCACGACCGCCTCCGCCGCCGGCCCGATCAAGGTCGGCGGCCTCGACCGGGACACCGCCCAGCGCCTGGTCGCCGACCTCACGGCCGCCGCGCAGGCCACGGCGGGTGACGCCACATGATCGACCCCGTGGTCGAGACGGTCTGGCGCCGGCTGAGCCCGCGCATGCTGGTGGTCCATCCCTTCCAGGAGGTCGTACGGGCCGCCCCGGCGCTGGTCGGCCTGCTGGTCGCGGGGTCGAGCAGCGGTGGGAAGGGTCACTTGTGGAGCGTCGCCGGCGTCGGCCTCATGGTCGTGCTCGGCATGCTGCGCTGGTTCACCACGACCTACCGGGTCACCCCTGAGCACGTGCAGGTCCGCCGCGGCCTGCTGACCCGGAAGGTGCTGACCGTGCCCCGCGACCGGGTCCGCACGGTGGACGTCACCTCCCACGTGCTGCACCGCGTGCTCGGCCTGGCCCGGGTGGAGGTGGGGACGGGCACGTCGGAGCGCAGGCACGAGGGCCGGCTCAAGCTCGACGCGCTGACCGCCGCCGAGGCCGCCCGCCTGCGCGTGGAACTGCTGCACCGCTCTCCCGCCACCTCCTCCAGCGCCGCCTCCACCGTGTCCACGGCGTCCCCCACGGCGTCCCCCACGGCGGTCACCGTGACGCCTCCCGCCGGGAGCACGCCGGCGGCGGAGACCGAGCTCGCGCGGATGCGTCCCGAGTGGGTGAGGTTCGGCCCGTTCACGATGTCCGGGCTCGTCACTGTGGGCGTCGTCGCCGGCTTCGTGTCCCGCCTGGTCTCGGAGGGCAACGTCGACCTCGGCCGGGTCGGGCCCGTCCGGGACACCTGGCAGTGGTTCAGCGCGCTGTCGCTCCCGCTGGAGATCGCGACGGTGGTGCTCGTGCTGGTCGTGTTCGTGAGCGTCGCCTCCACGCTCGGCTACGTGCTGGCCTTCGGCAACTTCCGGCTGACCCGGCACGCCGAGGGCACCCTGCACGTGACCCGGGGGCTGCTGACCACGCGCGCCACCACCATCGAGGAACGGCGGCTGCGCGGCGTCGAGGTCGGCGAGCCGCTGCTGCTGCGCGCCGTACGCGGGGCCCGCCTGGCGGCGGTGACCACCGGCCTGCGCGCGGCACAGGGCGCCCAGCGCGGCGGGTCGATGCTGCTGCCGCCCGCGCCGCGTGAGCGGGCCGTGTCGGTGGCCCGGCTCGTGCTCCCCCGCGTCTCCTCCGGCACCCCGGATGCCACGGACGCCCCCGATGCCTCAGGCGCCGCCTCGCCGGTCACCGCGGGCCTGACCGCGCACGGCCCGGCCGCGCTGCGCCGCAGGTTCACCCGCGCGTACGGCGTGCACGCGCTGGCGCTGGCCGCGCTGCTCGCGCTGTGGTGGTGGGCCGGGCTGCCCTCGTGGACGTGGCTCACCGTCGCCGCCCTGCTGCCGCTGACGGCCCTGCTGGCCGCCGACCGCTACCGCTCGCTGGGCCACGCGCTGACATCCGGCTACCTGGTCACCCGCTGGGGCTCGATCGTGCGCCGCCGCGTGGTGCTGGAGTGCGACGGCGTCATCGGCTGGAACATCGAGCGGTCGTTCTTCCAGCGCCGGGCCCGCCTGGCGACGCTGACGGCGACCACCGCGGCGGGCAAGCAGGGCTACCAGGTGCGCGACGTGGACCTCGCCGAGGCGCTGCGCCTCGCCGCCGCGGGCAGCCCGGGCCTTCTCGACCCGTTCCTCGTCGAGGCCCGCACCGTGTCCACCTTGTCAGCTAATAGCATGTGATGCCCGATAAGACCGGTTGTTCGTCAGGAGTTGGATTGTCCCGCTACGGCCAGATGTTCGGCCCCGACATCACGTTCCTCGGCGTCGAGCGGTGCGACCTCGACGACCCCGCCGGCTACGCGGACGCCGACGTCGTCATCCTGGGCGCGCCGTTCGACGGCGGCACCTCCCACCGCCCGGGTGCGCGCTTCGGCCCGAACGCCATCCGCCAGACCTGCTATCTCCCCCACGACGGTTCCCGCCCGAGCCTCGCGCTCCGGGTGGACGCCCTCAAGGACCTGCGGGTGCTGGACGCCGGTGACGTGGAGACCTACGCCGGGGACATCGAGGGCAGCCTGCGCGCGATCGAGGACGCGGTCGCCGCGATCGCGGCCTCCGGGGCGATCCCCGTCGTCCTCGGCGGCGACCACACGATCGCCCTGCCCGACGCGACCGGCGTGGCCCGTCACCACGGCTTCGGCCGGGTCTCGATGATCCACTTCGACGCGCACGCCGACACGGGCGACATCGAGTTCGGCCACCTGCACGGCCACGGGCAGCCGATGCGGCGGCTCATCGAGTCGGGCGCCATCCGGGGCGACCGTTTCCTGCAGGTCGGCCTGCGCGGCTACTGGCCGGGGCCGGACATCCTCGACTGGATGGCCGGGCAGCGCATGCGGTCGTACGAGATGACCGAGATCGTCGCCAGGGGCCTCGACGAGTGCCTCACCGAGGCGTACGCGATCGCGCTCGACGACTGCGACGGGGTCTACCTGTCGGTGGACGTGGACGTCTGCGACCCGGGCCACGCGCCGGGCACCGGCACGCCCGAGCCGGGCGGCCTGTCGGCCCGCCAGCTCCTCGACGCCGTCCGCCGCACCTGTTACGAGCTGCCCGTCGTCGGCCTGGAGATCGTCGAGGTGGCCCCGCCGTACGACCACGCGGACATCACGGCGTATCTCGGCAACCGGGTCGTCCTGGAGGCGCTGTCGGCGATCGCCCGCCGCCGCAGGGACGCCGCGGAAGGCACCCGGTGGGACCCGAAGCAGCCCCTCCTCGACGGCCGCTGACCCGCCTCGGAAAACCGGCGCGTGCCGGACATTTCCGTCCATGGCCGGGAGCCGATCTGGTAGGCATGGTCGGATGACGCGATCGAGAACCGCCGCCGTCCTGGCCGTCGCCGCCGTGCTCCCGGCGCTCCTGACCGGCTGCGCGGTGGACGGCCGCGGCGCGGGCCCGGCAGGGACGACGGCGGCGCAGGCGACAGCGCCCTCCACCG
>NZ_JBFAOO010000174.1:0-15538 GCF_040675265.1 Microbispora sp. NPDC049633 | reverse complement strand
CGGGGGGCGGCGCCGCGGTCACGCGGGCGTTCGCGAGCGTCAGGCCTGCTCGCCCTTGAGCCAGCTCATCATCGGGCGGAGCTTGGCACCGGTCTGCTCGATCGGGTGGACCGCCAGCTCCTCGCGGTGACGCTTGAAGTTGGTCTGGCCGGCGTCGAACTCCTCGACCAGCTCGCGGGCGAAGCGACCGTCCTGGATCTCGTCCAGGATGCGGCGCATCTCCTTCTTGGTCTCCTCGTTGACCACGCGCGGGCCGCGGGTGTAGCCGCCGTACTCCGCGGTGTCGGACACCGACCAGTACATCTTGGACACGCCGCCCTCGTACATCAGGTCCACGATCAGCTTCATCTCGTGGAGGCACTCGAAGTAGGCGACCTCCGGCTGGTAGCCGGCCTCGATGAGCGTCTCGAATCCGGCCTTGATCAGCTCAGAGACGCCGCCGCACAGCACGGCCTGCTCGCCGAACAGGTCGGTCTCGGTCTCCTCGGTGAAGGTGGTCTTCAGCGCGCCGGCGCGGGTGCCGCCGATGCCCTTGGCGTACGACAGCACGAGCGGCCAGGCGCTGCCGGTGGCGTCACGCTCGACGGCGACCAGGCAGGGCACGCCACGGCCGGCGGCGTACTGGCGGCGGACCAGGTGACCCGGGCCCTTCGGCGCCACCATCGCGACGTCGACGCCCGCCGGGGCCTCGATGAGGCCGTAGCGGATGTTGAGACCGTGACCGAAGAACAGCGCGTCGCCCTCGACGAGGTTCGGCGCGACGTGCTCGGCGTACAGGTGCCGCTGGATGTGGTCCGGCGCGAGGATCATCGTGAGGTCGGCCTCCTCGACGGCCTCGCCCGGCGACAGCACGCGCAGCCCGTCCGCCTCGGCCTTCTCCCGGCTCTTGGAGCCCTCGGGCAGGCCGACCCGGACGTCCACACCCGAGTCGCGCAGGCTCAGCGCGTGCGCGTGGCCCTGGCTGCCGTATCCCAGCACCGCGACGTGGCGGCCCTGGATGATCGACAGGTCGGCGTCGTCGTCGTAGAAGATCTCAGTCACTTGCTTGCCTTTCACGGGTTGTCCGTCGCGACGTGCCTGCCTTGGGAGCTAGGTCGTGTCGGGTCGAATGCCGCCCCGCTGCGCGCCGGGCGGCATTCGTCCGGCACTCCTATGCGCTGCGGTCGAGGGCGCGAAGCGAGCGGTCGGTGATGGAACGGGCACCGCGGCCGATGGCCACCATGCCCGACTGCACGAGCTCCTTGATGCCGTACGGCTCAAGGACCCGGACGAACGCCTCCAGCTTGTCGGTCGTCCCGGTGACCTCGATCGTGACCGCGTCCGGGGCCACGTCCACGCAACGCGCCCGGAAGAGGTTCACGAGTTCGAGGACGTGGGACCGGCTCTCGGAGTCGGTCCGCACCTTGATCAACATCAGCTCGCGCTGCACCGACTGGCTGTTGTCGAGCTCGACGATTTTGATGACGTTGACCAGCTTGTTGAGCTGCTTGGTGACCTGCTCCAGCGGGAGGTCCTCCACGTTCACGACGATGGTCATCCGCGAGATGTCGTCGTGCTCGGTGGGGCCGACGGCCAGCGAGTCGATGTTGAAGCCGCGCCGGCTGAAGAGGGCGGCGACCCGGGCCAGCACGCCCGGCTTGTTCTCCACCAGGACGGACAGCGTGTGGCGGCTCATGCCTTCTCCTCGCACTGCTGGTCGTTGTCGCTTCGGGCGGGGCTCATTCTCCGCCCTCCCAGTTCGGCGCCATGTCGCGGGCGTACTTGATGTCGTCGTTGCTGGTGCCGGCGGCGACCATCGGCCAGACCATGGCGTCCTGGTGCACGACGAAGTCCACCACGACCGGCACGTCGTTGATCTCCATGGCCTTACGGATGGTCTCGTCCACGTCCTCCGGACGCTCGCACCGCAGGCCGACACAACCGTACGCCTCGGCGAGCTTCACGAAGTCCGGAATCCGCTTGACGCGTTGCAGGTCGGTGTTGGAGTAACGCTCGTCGTAGAACAGCGTCTGCCACTGGCGGACCATGCCGAGGTTACCGTTGTTGATGACGGCGACCTTGATCGGCACACCCTCGATGGCGCAGGTGGCCAGCTCCTGGTTGGTCATCTGGAAACAGCCGTCGCCGTCGATCGCCCACACGACCTTGTCCGGGCAGCCCATCTTGGCGCCCATCGCGGCCGGAACCGAGAAGCCCATCGTGCCGGCGCCGCCGGAGTTGATGAACGTCCCGGGGTTCTCGTACCTGATGAACTGCGCGGCCCACATCTGGTGCTGGCCCACGCCCGCGGTGTAGATCGCGTCGGGACCCACCAGCGCGCTGAGCCGCTCGATCACGTGCTGCGGGGCCAGCGACCCGTCGGCGAACTCCTCGTAGCCCAGCGGGTAGGTCTCCTTGTAGCCGTTCAGGATCCGCCACCAGTCGGCGTAGTCGCCCTTGCGGCCCTCGGCCTGCTCGGCCCGCACCGCCGTGATCAGGTCGCCGATCACCTCACGGCAGTCGCCCACGATCGGCACGTCCGCGTGCCGGTTTTTGGAGATCTCCGCCGGGTCGATGTCGGCGTGGATCACCTTGGCGTGCGGCGCGAAGCTGGACAGCTCCCCGGTCACCCGGTCGTCGAACCGGGTGCCGAGCGCGATCAGCAGGTCCGAGCGCTGCAGGGCGCCGACCGCGGACACGCTGCCGTGCATGCCGGGCATGCCCATGTGCTGGGGGTGGCTGTCGGGGAAGGTGCCCCGCGCCATCAGCGTGGTGACGACCGGGATGCCGGTCAGCTCGGCCAGCTCCAGCAGCTCGGCCGCGGCCCGGGCCTTGTGCACGCCGCCGCCGACGTAGAAGACCGGCCGCTTCGCCTCGCTCATCAGCCGGGCGGCCTCGCGGATCTGCTTGGAGTGCGGCCGGGTCACCGGTCGGTAGCCGGGCAGCTGCATGACCGGCGGCCAGGAGAAGGTGGTCATGGCCTGCAGGGCGTCCTTGGCGATGTCCACGAGGACCGGCCCGGGACGGCCGGTGGAGGCGACGTGGAACGCCTCGGCGATGGTCCGCGGGATGTCCTCGGCCTTGGTGACCAGGAAGTTGTGCTTGGTGATCGGCATCGTGATGCCGGAGATGTCGGCTTCCTGGAAGGCGTCGGTCCCGATCAGCGGCGTGGCGACCTGGCCGGTGATCGCGACGATCGGCACCGAGTCCATGTAGGCGTCCGCGATCGGGGTGACCAGGTTGGTCGCCCCCGGGCCGCTGGTGGCCATGCACACGCCGACCCGGCCGGTCGCCTGCGCGTAGCCCTCGGCCGCGTGGCCGGCGCCCTGCTCGTGCCGTACAAGCACGTGCCGAACCTTGGTCGAGTCGTAGAGGGGATCGTAGGCGGGGAGGATGGCGCCGCCCGGGATCCCGAACACCGTGTCGACCCCGACCTGCTCCAGCGCCCGCACGAGGGCCTGGGCACCTGTCATTTTCTCGGTCATCGGCTCGTTCCTTGTGGCTGAGCTTGCTGTGGCTGGGCTGCTTGGCGTGGCTTCTGGCATAAAAAATGCCCCATCCGCTGTGCGGAGCTGGGGCGCGCGCAGGACCGAGTGCTTCGTCAGGCTGCGCGCCTGCGAAGTACTACGAGAATCCCACCGCTATGCATGGCTACACGATGTCCGATGGACCGCCTCCGCGTCAAATCATCTGGGACGCCCGTCTCGCCATCCAAGACACCCACAACGGACTCCCCAGGCTATGCCACCGGCGCCCCTCCACCGTCCCGGGAATACCGAGCGAGCCGGAGGGGCGCGCCGCCGGTCTGGACTGAGGAGAGAGGGAGCGAGGAACGAACTCCCGAACGACGAGGGAAGACGGCGGGAGTGAGCGCCCCGACGAGCGACGCGGGAAACACAGCTAGGCGGTGTTCTGGAGGGTGGTGGTGGGCATCAGGGAGTCGACGCCGCGTGCGGCCATGGGACGGGCCACCAGGTAGCCCTGGCCGCGCGTGCAGCCCATCTTGCGCAGCAGGTCGAGTTGCTCGGCACGCTCGATGCCCTCGGCGACGACGATCAGGCCGAGGTCGTTGCCGAGTTGCACGATCGTCTTCGTCAGCAGGGTCAGCGTGTCGTCGCGGCCGAGCCCGGAGACGAACGACGGGTCGATCTTGATCATGTCGACCGGCAGCTGGCGCAGGAACGCGAGCGACGCGTAGCCGGTGCCGAAGTCGTCGATGGCCAGCCGTACGCCGAGGGCCCTCAGCTCCGACAGCCTGCTGATCATGTCTCCGGCGTCGTCGACCAGCATCTCCTCGATGACCTCGAGGGTCAGCACGCTGGCCGGCAGCCCGCTCTCGCTCAGCGCCTCGGCCACGGTCTCCACGAAGCGCGGGGCCATGATCTGCCGCGCCGACAGGTTCAGCGCCAGCCCGATGTCCCAGGACGACGCGCGCCAGGCGGCGACCTCGCGGCACGCCTCGCGCAGGATCCACTCGCCGAGCGGCACGATGATCCCGGTGTCCTCGGCGGCACCGAGGAACTGCTCCGGCGGCACGAACGTGCCGCCCCGCCACCAGCGCACCAGTGCCTCGACTGCGGTCACCTGTGACGTGGCCAGGTCGACCACGGGCTGATACTCGATCGCGAACTGGTTCTCCAGCAGCGCCCGCTGCAGGTCGGAGGCGATCTCCAGGCGGCGCAGGACGTCGGCGTGCATGTGGGTGGCGAACACCTCCACCCGGCGCCCGCCGAGCTCCTTGGCCCGCGACATCGCCACGTCGGCGTTGCGCAGCAGGTCTCCGGGAGGCAGGTCCTCCTCGGCGAAGGCCACGCCGACGCTGGCCGTCAGCGCGACGTCCCGGTCCGCCACCCGGAACGGCTCGTTGGAGACCGCGCGGACCAGCCGCTCCGCCAGGTCGATGGCGGTCTGCGCGTCGGTGCCGCCGGACGCGCCGCCCTCCAGCAGCACCGCGAACTCGTCCCCGCCCCACCGGGCGAGGGTGTCGTCGGCCCGTACGGCCGAGCGCAGGCGGCGGGCGGCCTGGCCGAGCAGATGATCGCCGCTGGCGTGGCCCACGGAGTCGTTGACGGAGGTGAAGCCGTCGAGGTCCAGGAAGATGACCGCGGTCCCGCCGGCGCCGCGGCGGGTGAGCACGTCGCGGGCGCGTTCCTCGAAGTAGGCCCGGTTGGGCAGCCCGGTGACCCCGTCGTGGAAGGTCAGATGGGTGACCTGGTTGCGCAGGGCCACCTGGTCGCTGAGGTCGCGGATCGTGACCAGGACGAGGTCGTCGTCGCGCACGTGGCGGGCGGCGACGGACTCCGTGGGCCGCCAGGTGCCGTCGGAGGCCCGGAACCGGCAGGAGATCCGGGTGCCGCCCTCCTGCTCGGGCCCGTCGTCCTCGTCCGTCATGCGGTCGAGCAGGGCCTGCACGGCCGGCAGGTCCTCGGGGTGGATGTAGTCGAAGATCGGCCGGTAGACGAGGTCCTCGGGGCAGTAGCCGTACGTCGTCTCGAGGCCGGGGCCGACCTCCTGGACGACCCCGGCGGGGTCGCACACGAGCACGACGTCGCCGGTGTTCTCGGCGAGCCTGCGCAGCTGCTGCTCGCCGACGTCGACGAGGCGGCGCATGCCCGCGGTCTCGACCAGGAGCACGAACAGCCGGCCGAGCAGGACGAGGACGACCGAGGCGGCCACGACCGCCAGGGCGGCGTCGCGGCTGCCGCCGATCACGTACAGGGTGGCGATCACCGTGGCGGCGGCGACGAGCACCAGCGGGGTGGCGGCCGTCAGCGCGGCGGGCAGCGGCCTGACCGGCCGGACCTCCTGCACCCACGGGGTGACCGCGAGAACGAGCAGCATCGCCGGGACGACGAGCCCGGCCGCGAGCGGCGGGATGTCGCCGCCGAGACGGGACAGGGCCGTCGCCAACTCCGCGACCGTTATCGCGGTGAGCACCCCGACGCCGGTGAGCCCGACCACCCGGTTGCCCGACCGTGACGCCACCACGGCCGGTGTCACCGCACAGGTCGCGAGCAGGCAGACCACGGGCAGCGCGAGCGCGACGAAGAACGCGCCGGTGTCCTCCGCCTTCCTGAACGCCGGGCCGAGCACGGCGACCCAGGCCACGGCGAAGACCGACGCCGCGCCCAGGTAGGCGTCGGCCGCCTGGCGTATCACCCCGCGCGTGAACGCGGGTGGTTTCACCGACAGCCCACAGCCGATCGCGAGCAGCACGGAGCCGACGAGCATGAGCAGGTCGGCGAACGTGAGCACGAACGGCGTGCCGTCCGCCACGGGCCGCAGACCGACGCCGAGGAGCCAGGTCAGCGACCCGGCGGCCATCCACCGCCATGCGCCGGGCTGGCGCCGGTGGGCGGGGACGACGCGGGTGGCGGCCATGATCAGCGAGGTGGCGGCGAGCAGGCCGGTGACGACCCCGGCGACCGCGGTCACGACCGGCGCCGAGCCTCCGGTGAGCAGGGCCACGACGACCGCCACCGCGCCGAGCCCGGCAGCGGTGGTGACTGGGATCCGGGGGTCACGCCTGACGTTCACGTGCGTCGCCTCTACACCTGTCGCCGCTTCACCATCGGCCGTCGTGTCCTCCGGGGTTTCGGCGGAGGCCGGAGTCGTCTCAGCGTCGCCGAATCCGGTGGGGTCTGCCGTCATTGCCCCTCCCGTTCTCGACTCGGCTTTACTCTCCCTGTCACATTGCCAGTGTGCGCACAGCCGCTGATCGAGAGGGGGACAACGGGCGAGTCGTCACCGATCTGATAACCAGCCGCGCACGCTGAGCTTCAGCGTACGCACCCCAGGTCACGAGGCAGCCACGTTCCGGAATCCTTAACGGAGCGGTCAGTAATGCCCGGTGATCATGTTAGCGAGTGGACGGCCCGTCAGATGACGGATGACCTGATCCCGCACCAGCCTCCGCGTACGCCGTACGGACGCGGGCGTGCTGCCGGCGATGTGCGGGGTGATGAAGACCCCCGGAGCGGTCCAGAGCGGGTGATCGGGCGGCAGCGGTTCGACGGGGGCGACGTCGAGCGCCGCCAGCAGCCTGCCCGAGCGCAGCTCGGCCAGCAGCGCGTCGGTGTCCACGACCGATCCGCGGGCGGCGTTCACCAGCAGCGCGCCGTCCTTCATCCGGGCGAGGAACCGGGCGTCGACCAGGCCGGCCGTCCCGGCCGTGGCGGGCACCAGCAGCACGACCACGTCGGCGGCGGGCAGCAGCGCCGGCAGCTCGTCCTGGCCGTGGACGCCGTCCCGGGCCGTGCGCGCCACCCGCACGATCTCCACCTCGAACCCCGCCAGACGCCGTTCGAGCGCCTCTCCGATCGACCCGTAGCCGACGATCAGCACGGTGGAGTCGGCGAGGACCCCGGTGTGGTGGTAGGCCCACTCGCGTCTGGCCTGCGCGGCCGCGAAGCCGGGGAATTCCCGCAGCACCGCGATCATCGCGCCCACGGCCCACTCGGCGGTGCCCGCGTCGTGGACGCCGCGGGCGTTGCACAGGACCGCCTTCGGCGGCACGTGCGGCAGGTAGGGCTCGACCCCCGCCGTCACGGTCTGCAGCAGGCGGAGGTTGGGCATCCGGCCCAGCAGGCCGGGGGTGTCCGGCACCGGGACCAGCGGAGGCACCCAGATCTCCACCTCCTCCGGCGGGCCGGGCGGCGGCGTCCTTCCGTCGTACACGGCGCGGTCGAGGGCAGGAAGCCCTTCGGGGAGCTCGGAGAGTGCGTCGGCGATGTCCTGTGAGGCGACCCAGATCTTCACGAGGAACAACCTAGGGAACCTGCGCCCCGACCCGCGAGTATGGGGTACATGAGGAGGTCATCGGGGATGGCGGACAGGCATGGCACGGGCAGCACGCTCCTGGCGGCGGCCCTTTCGTCGGCGGCGCTTCTGACGGCGGTCACGGCGTGCGCGCCGGACGGTGCGGTCGGTGCGGGCGGGGGCAGGACTCCCCCGCCGCTCCCCGCCACGAGCGCCACCACGGGGGGCGGTGAGACGGATGTCACCCCGGCCCGGCCGCGCACGCTCGTCACCGGCCTGACGGTGCCCTGGGCGATCGCGTTCCTGCCCGGCGGCGACGCGCTGGTGACCGAGCGCGAGTCGGCGCGGCTGCTCCGGGTCACGCCGCGCGGCGAGGTCCGCCAGGCCGGCGTGATCGAGGGGGTGTCGGCGAGCGGCGAGGGCGGCCTGCTGGGCGTGGCCGTCTCACCCCGTTTCGCCACCGACCGCTCCGTCTTCGTCTACTTCACGGCGGGGGACGACAACCGGATCGTCCGCTACCGCTACGACGGGCGGCTCTCCGACCGCGAGGTGATCGTCAGCGGGATCCCCAAGGGGGGCATCCACAACGGGGGCCGCCTCGCCTTCGGCCCCGACGGCTACCTGTACGCCTCGACCGGGGAGACCGGCGAGCGCGGCATCGCCCAGGACAGGAACTCACTGGGCGGCAAGATCCTGCGGATGACGACGGACGGCCGGCCCGCCCCGGGCAACCCCTTCGGCACGCTGGTGTGGTCCTACGGGCACCGCAACGTGCAAGGCCTCGCGTGGGACGACCGGGGGCACATGTACGCCACCGAGTTCGGCCAGAACACCTACGACGAGATCAACCTCATCGAGAAGGGCCACAACTACGGGTGGCCGGAGGTCGAGGGGGTGGGCGGCCGGTCCGGGTACACCGATCCGCTGATCACCTGGCCGACCTCCGAGGCGTCGCCGTCCGGCCTCGCGTACGCCCGGGGGGCGCTGTGGGCCGCCGCGCTGCGCGGCGAGCGGCTGTGGCGGGTCCCGGTGGACGCCTCGGGCCGCGCCGGCCGCCCCGCCGCCCTGTACTCCGGCGAGTACGGCAGGCTGCGCGCGGTGGCCGCCGCCCCCGACGGCACTCTGTGGGTGAGCACCAGCAACCGGGACGGGCGGGGCTCCCCGAAGGACGGCGACGACCGGATCCTGGTGGTGCGGCCCTCGTCCTGATCAGCCGGGGCGGCAGACGACCCCGGCCTGGGCGCGGTAGGAGGTGCGGAAGGTCTGCCGGGAGACCACCTCGCCGTTCTCCCGCAGCACCCGCGTCACCGTGGCGGTGAAGCCGGGCTGTCCCCGCGCCGCCACGCAGCCGGGTCCCTGACGGATCATCGGAGGCAGCGCGACCCGCTGGGTGACGACCGGCTCCTGCAGGTCCACGTCGTACCGCCTGGTGCTCCACAGCGTCACGGTCAGCGACGTGCCGCCGGCGGACGCCCGGACGAGCACGCCGTACGGCGAGTCGTTCTTCCACCGCAGGTCGGGGCCGGGGAAGGACACCGCGGCCTCGGTGCCGACCGGCAGGTGAGAGGCGTGGACCTCGGGCGGGGTGTGCTCGACGACCCGCAGCCCGGCGCGGACCACCGCGTTCATCATGGTGGTCGCGACCTGTGCCATCCCCGTCGCGTCGGTGCCCGCCCCGCCGCGGATCATCGTGGGGCCGATGCCGTCGAATCCCGCGGCCGCGGTGCGCGGGCCGACGACCTCGTTGAACGAGAACGTCTCCCCCGGTTCCACCACGTGGCCGTCGAGGAGCGCCGCGGCGGCGCGGATGTTGCCCGCGCTCCGGGCGCAGCAGGCGTAGGAGGTGGTGAAGGCGCCGGCCTTCTCCCGGATCCCCAGCCGCTGCGCGGCGTCGTCGGTGACCCGCGGCGGCCCGTGCACGACCTGCACGGCCACCGTACGGCTGCCGCCGTCGAGGGCGGTGAGCACGTCGGCCGCGAGGCGGCCGATGTCCACCCGGTCGCCCGGCCTGCCGGGCACGAGGGCCGGCCGGTCACCCTTGATCGTGAAGGTGGCGTCGCGGGCGACCCGCGCGGGGCCGACCAGCGCGGGCTCGACACCGGCGATCGCCGCCTCGGCGTCGAAGCGCGGCCGCAGGACCACGCCTTCGGGCTCGAACGTCAGGTGCCGCGCCAGTGCGGCCGGCGACAGGCTGACGGAGGCGGTCCCGTTGGTCAAGGTCAGGGGCGCGGCCACCGCCCGGGTCGCCCAGCGCAGGGCGCGCCGCACCTCGGCACGGGTGATACGCGGCAGATCCCGCATCGTCGGCACCACGACCACGACCTCCGGGTCGAGGTAGCCCCTGACGATCTGGTCGGCCGTCGCCCTCCTGTCGACGACCCTGCCGGGTCGCGGATAGGTCGGGACCGGGGTGACCCCGTCGAACGAGACGTCGCCCTCGCGCCTCGGGTTCTCCAGCGGCGCGACGATCGTCCTGGCCACCATCTCGTCGAGTTTGCGCTGGTCCACGGACACGACGGGCCGTACCTCACGGCTGCCGGTCAGCGCGCTCCACACCTCCGGCGGACTGGGGAAGCCCGCCGGCGCGGCGCGGACCGTGGCCTCGGCGTCGAGCGTGAGACCGGCCTGCACCGGGTCGACGGTCAGGCGGCGGTTGCCCTGCCGCACGATCAACGGGGTCCTCGTCTGGGCGTACAGGCGTTCGCGCAGTGTGGCGACGGCCTCGGTCGTGCTCTGCCCGCCGATGTCGACGCCGAGCACCGTGGTGCCGGGCAGGACCTTCCCCGCCATGGAAACGGCCGGCACGAGGTAGAGCACCAGGAGCAGCGCCGCCAGGCCGATCAGCGCACGGCGGAGCGTACGACTCCGTGGTCCGGGGTCGAGCAGGTCGCCGAGGTCCGGCGGCGGGACGACGACGGGTTCCTCGCGCACCGGGCGCTCCGGCACCCGCCACGGCTCGACCGGCGGAGCCGGCGGCGGGATGTTCCCGCCACCGGACGGCTTGGCCGCGGCCGGGACGGCGGGAGCGGAGGGTTCCGCGAAGATGTCGGCCGACACACCCCGGGGAAGGGCGGAGACTCCGCGGGGCAGCGAGGCGACGCGGCGCACCGGATGTTTGTGCGGAGGAGCGGACGCCGCCCCGGACGGATCCGTGGGCGGGTCAACGGACGCTCCGGCGTTGCGCACGCCTCGGTCTCCTCCAGCTCAAGGTCAACTCCGATCAGTTAACCCTAAAACACCCTCTGCTGGATATGTCCCAAAGCAACACCTTCCGCGCGTTGTCAGGCAGCATCCGGCCAGACCGGCCCAGGACAGACCGGCCGGGGCGCAGGCAGGCCGGGGCGCAGGCAGGCCGTCGCAGGCGGGGCCGGTTCAGCCCGGCGCCCGCGGCACCACCCGTCCGTTCCGGTCCACGGACGGGCCGGGGCAGCCCGGCGGCCGGCCACGCGGAACCCGTGGCCGGCCGTTTCATGCGGGGTGGCCCCGGCGGCGCGTCGCGGAAGGGCCGACGCTCGCCAGGCGATCTCCTGGGTCGTGTCCCTAGCCCTGGACGCCGAGCTTCTCCAGGATCAGCTCACGGGCCCGGCCCGCGTCCGCCTTGCCCCGGCTGGCCTTCATCACGCCGCCGACCAGCGCGCCCACGGCCGCGATCTTCCCGCCGCGGACCTTCTCGGCGGCGTCGGCGTTGTCCGCCAGCACCTGGTCGATGATCGCCGACAGCTCGCCCTCGTCGCTGACGACCTGGAGCCCGCGCTTGTCCACGACCTCGTCCGGGCCGCCCTCGCCGGCGAGCACGCCCTCCAGCACCTGGCGGGCCAGCTTGTCGTTCAGGGCGCCGGAGGCGACCAGCTCGGTCACCCGGGCGACCTGCGCCGGGGTGATCGGCAGGTCGGCGAGCGCCGTGGCCGCCTCGTTGGCCCGCCGGGCCAGCTCGCCCATCCACCACTTGCGCGCGTCGGCGGCGGGAGCGCCGGCGGCCACCGTCGCCTCGACCAGGTCGATCGCGTCCGCGTTGTGCATGGCGGCCATGTCGAGGTCGGACACGCCCCACTCCTGCTGGAGCCGCTTGCGCCGGGCCGACGGCAGCTCGGGCAGTGCGGCCTTCAGCGACTCGACCCAGGCCGGGTCGGGCGCGATCGGCAGCAGGTCGGGCTCGGGGAAGTAGCGGTAGTCCTGCGCCTCCTCCTTCGACCGCCCGGAGGTCGTCTGCCCGGTGTCCTCGTGGAAGTGGCGGGTCTCCTGCACGATCCGCCCGCCCCCGGCGAGGATGGCCGCCTGGCGCTCGATCTCGCCTCGCACCGCCCGCTCGACGCTGCGCAGCGAGTTGACGTTCTTGGTCTCCGTACGGGTGCCCCACTCGGCCGAGCCGCGCGGCATCAGCGAGACGTTCACGTCGCAGCGCAGCGAACCCTGCTCCATCCGCACGTCGGACACCCCGAGCGAGCGCATCACCTCGCGCAGCTCGGTGACGTACGCGCGGGCGACCTCGGGCGCGAGCCGGTCGGTGCCCGCGATCGGCTTGGTCACGATCTCGACGAGCGGGATGCCGGCCCGGTTGTAGTCGACGATCGAGTAGTCGGCGCCGTGGATCCGCCCGGTCGCGCCGCCGACGTGGGTGGACTTGCCGGTGTCCTCCTCCAGGTGCACCCGCTCGATCTCCACGCGGACGATCTGGCCGTTCACCTCGACGTCCAGGTAGCCGTCCGTGCACAGCGGCTCGTCGTACTGGCTGATCTGGTAGTTCTTCGGCATGTCCGGATAGAAGTAGTTCTTCCGGGCGAACCGGCACCACTTCGCGATGGTGCAGTTCAGCGCGAGGCCGATCCGGATCGTCGACTCGATCGCCTTCTCGTTGGCCGTCGGCAGCGAGCCGGGCAGCGCCAGGCACACCGGGCAGACATGCGTGTTCGGCGGCGCGCCGAAGGTCGTCGGGCAGCCGCAGAACATCTTCGAGTCGGTGCCCAGTTCGACGTGCGTCTCCAGCCCCAGCACCGGCTCGAAGCGCTCCAGCGCCTCGTCGTACGGCATGAGCGTCTCAGTGCTGCTCACAGGTAACCAAGTCCCTTCAATGCGTTCCTCGCGTCGGAGACCCAGTCCGCGTACGCGGGCACCTGGGCGAGAACGTCGAGGTCGATGTTACGAGCGATGTATTCGAAGTAGTCACGAACGGGTTTGCCGCGGCGCGGCGCCACCTCGGAGAGCGTTCTCTTGGGGTCCGCGATCTTCTCGACGTCCCGCGGGCGGGCGGGCAGCCGTCCGTGGTCGCTCCCGCTCAACCGGCGCCACACACCGGCGTCCGCGAGGAGCCAGGCCTCGGTCTCCTGAACCGGCACCAGCGCGATCACCGGTGTGGGCAGTCCCGCGTCGCGCACGACCCGGTCCGCCTTGTCCCGCTCCCTGTGGTCGTTGTGCACGAAGAGCAGATGGCAGTCGCTCGCCAGCTCGCGCAGCGCGTCGGTCGTCCTGCCGTGGTCGTAGATCGACCGGCAGGCGCCGATCTCGGTGCTCTCCACGTCGACCGCGCAACGAGAGGACTGCGCGGTGAGCTCACGAAGCTGCCGCGAGATCACGACGCCGAGGAAGACCTCGTCGGTCTCCCCCTCGGCGATCAGTCCGGGCACCAGCGGCCTGCTCATGGGACCTCGCCCACCGCGCTCAGATACTTGCGCACCTGACGCGGGGAGACGAACGTGCCGGGCTCGCCCTCCGCCCGCACCGGCTTGGCCACCGTGACCCGGGAGATCCTGTCGTTGTCGGGATCGACGCGTACGGCGGTGTCGAGGAAGACCAGCGCGTCCGGCCGGAGGCGGTACAGCTCCGAGACGACGACGGGCGAGTGCGTGGTGAGGATCACCTGCCGCAGCGGCCGGTTGACGCACTCCGGATCGTTGAAGTCGGTGACCCTGCCCTGGATCCTGCGGAGCAGTTCCGCCAGCCGACTGGGGTGCAACCCGTTCTCGATCTCCTCGATGAGCAGCACCCCGGCATGGTCAGGGTCGTGGAGCGCGGCCAGCAATGCGATCACGCGTAGCGTGCCGTCGGACAACAACGTGCTGGGTATCACCCCCTGGCCGTCCACGATGACGTCGAACGTCCACTCCTGACGCCGGTCGTCCAGAATCGGCTCAATCCCGGCGATGTCCGGAATCAGCGCCACCATGTCTACGAGGAGTTCCTCGAGCGCTCCCTCCGCCTTGAGCCGTCCAAGGACGGTGGCGAGGTTGCTCCCGTCCGCCCGCAAAGGTCCGTGATCCGCTGCCGACGACCAGGAGCGCAGGCGATCGGGGTCGGGCCGGTGCAAACGCCAACCGCCGAGCGCCCTGTTCAGCAGCTTCAGGTAGCGCGGACCATCGACCTTCTCCCCCGCGAGGGCCTGCAACGCCTTGTCCCTCGCTACTCGCCCCTTGATCAGCTGGCTGTTCACCCAGCCCGGCAGTCCGGCGGAAGCGTCTTTGGGGACCACGAGGATCCCGCGCGCTTCCGGCACGCCCTCGTCGTCGAGTTCAGCACCGCTCTCGAATACTTCTGCGAAGAGACGGGTTCCGAACTGTCCCAGAACGTGAGCCCGAATATCGAACCGAGCAACCGGTTGCCCCTTGCTGACCCGGTGAAACAACTCGTGCGGCCGTCCACGCCGGGAGGTCAGGAGAGGATCCTTGAACTCCCAGCCGGAGAGGATCAGGTAATCGAGGGCGTCGAAGAGGTTCGACTTGCCGCTGGAGTTGGGACCGACGAGGGCGAGGAACGGCGGGATGTCGAGCTGGAAGTCCAGGAAGGACTTGAAGCCGTCGATCTCGATGCGGGTGATCATGCCGCCGTTCCCCTCCCCTCGGCGACTAGAGCGCGGGCGCGCGGGACAGCAGCGGGCCGCCCCACCGGCTCTCGTAGGCCTTCTCCACGGCCGCGCCGACCCGGTAGCAGCGGTCGTCGGCCAGGGTCGGGGCCATGATCTGCAGTCCGACCGGCAGGCCGTCCTCGTCGGCGAGGCCGCAGGGCACCGAGATCGCCGCGTTGCCGGCCAGGTTGGTCGGGATCGTGCACAGGTCGGCGAGGTACATCGCCATCGGGTCGTCGGCCCGCTCCCCGATCGGGAACGCCGTGGTCGGCGTGGTCGGCGAGACCAGCACGTCCACCTGCTGGAAGGCCGCCTCGAAGTCCCGCATGATCAGCGTGCGGACCTTCTGGGCCTGCCCGTAGTAGGCGTCGTAGTAGCCCGACGAGAGGGCGTACGTGCCGAGCATGATGCGCCGCTTGACCTCGGGCCCGAAGCCGGCCGCCCGGGTGAGCGCCATGACCTCCTCGGCGCTGCGGGTGCCGTCGTCGCCGACGCGCAGGCCGTACCGCATGGCGTCGAAGCGGGCCAGGTTGGACGAGCACTCCGACGGCGCGATCAGGTAGTACGCGGGCAGCGCGTAGGAGAAGGTCGGGCAGGAGACCTCGACGACCTTGGCGCCGAGCGACTCCAGCAGGTCGACGGCCTCCTGGAACCGGGCGAGGACGCCGGGCTGGTAGCCCTCTCCGCCGAACTCCTTGACCACGCCGACCCGCATACCCGCCACGTCGGCCTGACGCGCGGCCTCCACGACCGGCGGGACCGGCGCGTCGATCGAGGTCGAGTCGAGCGGGTCATGGCCGGAGAACGCCTCGTGCAGCAGCGCCGCGTCGAGCACGTTGCGGGCGAAAGGACCGGGCGTGTCCAGCGAGGACGCGAACGCGATCAGCCCGTAGCGGGACGAGCCGCCGTACGTCGGCTTCATGCCGACGATGCCGGTGACCGCGGCGGGCTGGCGGATCGAGCCGC